>JBDLWG010000357.1:0-5547 GCA_039804385.1 Bacteroidota bacterium | reverse complement strand
AAAAAAATTGAATTTAAAATTATCCCTTACACGCGCTTCGCAAATCAGTCAATTGCTTCGGCGCGGCGGCAATATCCTTGTAGCGATTTTATTGGCAAAAACACATTTGCCACCTGCGGATATTGGCGTGTATGAAACGCTGACGTTTTTATGCAGTATTGCCGATTTTTTTTGGTTGAACGCGTTGCTTCAAATTGGATTATCGTATTTTCCAACATTGTCCGATACGGATAAGCCTAAATTCTTATTCCAACAATTTTTAATTTTTAATTTAATTAGTTTAGGTTTATTTAGTTTTTTTATTTTATTAAAAACAAAATTATTGTTGGTCTTGACGGGTCAATCGGAATTGCCTTTTTACGAAATCTATTGGTATTTTTTACTGTTTCATTTTCCATCGTTTTTAATCGAATCGAATTACTTATTGCGTCAAAACGCAAAAGCATTGTTGAGCTACTCTATTTTGACGTTTTTTTTACAACAAATTTTCTTTTTTTATCCCATTTTGACCCAAAGCGATTTTAAACAAAGTTTTTATGGATTGGTTTTATTGGGCATTGTAAAATACATTTGGTTGATAATCAATGTTTTAAAAATGGGTACTATGGATTTTAAACTCCAAATTTCAAAAAAATATTTGATTTTAGCCTTGCCCTTGATTGGTTATTCTGCGCTGAATGGTTTGGCGATGAATTTTGATGGGGTTCTTATCAATTGGTTTTACAAAGGTGATAAAACCATTTTTGCCCTGTATCGGTACGGTGCGCGGGAATTGCCCATCAGTTTGGCAATGTCCATTGGTTTAAGCAATGCAATCGTTCCAATGATTGCAACACATTATGAATCAGGAATGTATGAATTAAAACAAAAATCAAAACGATTATGGCATCAATTATTTCCAATATCAATGTTATTGTTGTGTACAAGCCATTATTGGTATCCTAAAGTGTTTAGACCCGAATTTGCACAAAGCGCGGGTGTTTTTGATATTTATTTATTGTTGATAATCAGTCGTTTACTATTTTCCAATACGGTTTTGATGGCTTTGAATGAAACAACTATTTTATTCAAAATTTCCATTTTGGAAACCATTTTGAACCTCTTTTTGAGTATTATCGGCATTTTTTATTGGGGATTCATCGGCGTTGCGGGGGCAACCATGTTGGCATATTGGTTTGAAAAAATAGCAATCGTCGTTTATTTAAAACGGAAACATGGCATCAAACTGTCGGATTATACCGATGTGAAAGTATATATTTCGTATGTAGTTGTTTTTTTGATATTTTATTGGGTTAAAACAATTATCGTTTAATTTTTTTCGATTTTTTGACTGGTTTTTGTTTGATATTGCTGTAATCCATCCAACTTTTCTTAGCAGCCGTACCGAAATTCCGAAAAACGGTAATCCCGCCATAGCCATAAAAATCTTCATTCACCCGCCCGCTTTGACTCACGCCATCCAAATAATCGGTAAAAACCATATGAGTTGCCGCGTCAAAAGAAAGCGTCCAATCGCCGCCAAGCCCGACTTTGTAACCTGCGCCAAAAATCATCATAAAACGCGTGCGACTAAAATCGGCTTTCAAATCAGGCGATTCGGCGGGCAAACCCTTTACAAACGGGTGAAAACGCATGCCGCCAACGCCAATTGACACATAGGGCGTGCTACAATTGTAAAAATCGCCTGAAGTTGTATATTTCACACGACTTTCTTTATGCCATTCCAAACTCATACCCAACTCGTTGATAGGCGTTTCAAAAGAAAGCTTCCGACTTTTTTTGGTAGCCGAATGAATGTCTGCTGCCGCAATCGAACAATGGGTAAAATTAACTTTTGCTGCAAAATGATCGGTCAAGCGGTGCGTTGTCACAAAACCCACTGCATTTCGGAGTTCTGCCCAATCATAACCTTTGTCGCTTAAATCGCCTTGATAGCCTGCCGCGCCTGCAAATAAGCCGATAGACATCCGTTGAGCGTGTGTAAAATAGGGGAGGAGCGCAATGCAAAGCATTGTAAATAAGGCGTTTATATTTGTCATAGTACTAAAAAATTAAATTGTTCACGGAAAAAAGAGATGATGCTTGCGGTGCAGTGATTGTTACAAGTTTTTGCACGTCACATTTAACGGTACAAAACTATTGCCATTTGCGGAAAAATCAAAGTTTTAAATTAAGATTTTTAAGATATTTTTAACACACATTTTAAAAATACGGTAAAAAAGGTATTTTTTAAACCGAATATTAAGGCGTTCTTTGGATTTATATTCGTATAAATTTAGAACTTAAGTAGTTGAATTAAAAGAACCGACAACAACGTTTGGAGGGTTTCAAACCCTCCAAACGTTATATAAAAAAAAATCCTAAAAATCTGCGCCATCTGTGTTCCAATTTATAACAATGCAATGTATTTTTGTCGCTTGAAACCATTATTATCAATCAAATTGTTTTAAAAACGTCAAAAATCATGAAACCTATTAAAGTTTTTAAATTTGGAGGCGCATCGTTGCGAGATGCTGATAATATTCGCAATGTTGCTCATATTTTGCGCACCTATGGCACGGAATCGCTTGTGATAGCCGTCTCCGCGATGGGCAAAACGACGAATGCCTTAGAAGAAGTCGTTCGGGCTTATTTTGCACAGAGCGATAAAACACATGATTTGTTAGAAAAAGTTAAGCAAAATCATTATGCTTTAATGAACCATTTATTTGATATTAAAACAAATAAAGAAGTGTATTCAAGTGTCAATGATACGTTTGTAGAAATAGAGTGGATTTTAGAAGACGCGCCACACGATGCTTTTGATTATGTGTATGACCAAATCGTGAGCATTGGCGAAGTCGTTTCAAGCAAAATTGTCGCAGGTTATTTAAATCATATTGGTTTAAAAACCACTTGGTTGGATGCCCGCGATATGGTTTTGACAGACGACACTTGGCGGGAAGCGATTGTGCAACGCAAAGAAACGGCACAACAAATTCGGGCAAAAATGTTGCCTGCGTTGGAAAAAGGCGGTTTTGTATTGACACAAGGCTTTCTGGGTAGTACGAAAGATAATAATACGACGACTTTGGGCAGAGAAGGAACGGATTATTCGGCGGCTTTATACGCAAATGCGGTGGACGCACAAGGCATGTATATTTGGAAAGACGTGCAAGGTGTGTTGACAGGCGACCCGCGCATTTTCAAAAATTTGGTTAAATTGGACAAAATTGGCTATTCGGAAGCGATAGAAATGACGTATTACGGGGCAACAGTGGTGCATCCGCGCACGATTGCGCCTTTGATGCAGAAAAATATCCCTTTGCATGTCCGTTCATTCCTCGACTTGACGGCTACTGGAACCGTAATTGGCGGAGCCGATTCAGAAGGATTGACGTATCCACCGATTTTGATGACGGAACGCAATCAAATTTTTATGAAAGTGTGGAATAAAGATTTGACTTTTTTAATAGAATCTCATATTAGAGATTTATTTGATATATTTGCGAAATACAGTATTTTTGTGAATCTTTTACAGAACTCAGGTTTATATTTTTTCCTAAGCATTACGAATAAGCCCGAAGCAATGACGGCAGTTTTAAAAGCATTATCGGATAATTTCAATGTGGAACGAGTGGATGGTTGCGATTTGATTACGATACGTCATTATAATGACGCTAAAATCAAAGAGTTACAGATGGGGAAGCAATTAATATTTGAAAAAAGAATACCACAAACCTATCAGATGGTGGTCAGCGAGTAATTTAACATTTTTCCATAGCTTTAATAGAACGTCTAAGCAGGCATTGCGTAGGCGTTTTTTTGTACTCGGGGTCGAAATAGGATGCTTCCTATTTCGACCGATTGGGAACTAAAATTCCCGACTACAAGGTGTTCACAACTAACCGGATTCCCTCTGTTTCAATGGTAATCAATCGTTGTTTATACAAATTGCCTACTGATTTTTTGAAATTCTTTTTACTCATTTGCAATTTCTTATAAATCAATTCAGGCGAACTACTATCCGTCAAAGGAATAAAGCCATGATTGGATTTTTTCAAATAATTTAAAAGTGCATCTGAAGTTTCAGGGATTTGATGTTCATACCCCGATTTTTGCAAACGAACATCAATCCGCTTGTCTTCCCGCACCGTTTTGACATATCCTTTCAGCGTATCACCGACTTTCACTTTTTGAAACACTTCATTTTGATACAAAACGCCCCAATACAGGTCATCGACAATCACGCGAAAGCCTAAATCGGTTTGTGCCGCGAGTACTATTTTGACTTCTTGTCCAACTTTTAAATCATCCGTCTCTGCTTTAAGAAATTTATTAATTTTAGAAGTGGCAATAATTCTATCGGTTTTTTCGTCAAAAATGATTTTTACCAAATAAGATTTGTCTAAAAGCATTTTATCCGCTTGTTCTCGAAAGGGAACAAATAAATCTTTCATCAAGCCCCAATCCAAAAAAACACCTGATGCACTCGTATCCTTCACCCGCAAATACGCAAATTCGCCCACCACCGCAAACGGTTTATCGGTGGTGGCAATCACGCGGTCTTCCGAATCGCAGTACAAAAACACTCGAATTTCATTGCCCGCTTCCAACTCACGCGGACAATAGCGGATAGGCAACAAGATTTCACCCAAAGCACCGCCGTTTAAATACGCCCCGAAAGACTTCACTTTTACGACTTCTAATAATTCGTATTGACCAATTTTTGGCATATATTCCTTTGATTTTCAAACACATAGGTCACATAGGAAGCATAGAACACATAGGGCATTCATTGAAAAATGCCCCTATGTGTTCTATGTCTCTCTATGTAACCTATGTGTTTATTTTTTATTATTTTCAATATAATGAGCCCAATCACCTACCGATTTGGCTTGTGGGGCGAATGTTTTCAATTCTTGCATCGAAATCCCATATAATCGATTGATTTGACTCATCGTGTGCATCGCCGTTTGCGCATCCTGCATCATCGACTTCACATCCGAACTGCCGCCAAACACCTCTTTGACCGTTTTATAAGTTTGATGCGCTTTTTTGACCTTGCCGAGCCAATTTTCAGTCACCGCAGTCGGGTCCGCCGTTTTTGCAGAACGCAAACCATCATAAAATTTAGCTTCATCTTCACTCAAACCCCAATTATTATTCAAATTTGCCGTCCGAATATTGGCATAAGTGGGACCTTTAAATTCATCTGCAATACTTTTCAAGGTTTTTTCAGCATTTTGTTCTTGGACATCTGCATCCGCCGCTTTGCGGTGGGTCATTTTTTGATTTTGGTATTCGGTAGAATTTGGGTTCACCCAAGCCGTCGTTTCGCCTCTTTCTAAACTTTTAATGCCGAAAAACTGGCAAATCACCATGATGCTGCCAATGCCAATCAAGGCAACAAACAAAATAGTCCAGAAATTGCTTTTAGATTCTATGGTATTTTCCATTATAAAATTCGTTTTATTGGTGATGAGAATTGATTTTTAAACCGTTTTAAAAAAACACATGTTACAAATGCACCATGATAACGGGTTCATCTTGCAACTTAGACGCAAT
>JBDLWG010000356.1:0-6277 GCA_039804385.1 Bacteroidota bacterium | reverse complement strand
AATGAAAGCGCGATAATCATTTGTTTTAACATGGTTAATTAGAATTTAATAAGCTAAAGAAAAAATGAATATTGCCTACTCTATCCCGCTTTTCGGCTTCCGCGCCCACTCGTTTGCGCATAGCAAGGGCTATACAAGGTCGTGTGATTTGCACCTTCATTCTTTTTAACTGCTTGATATTGAATGGATTATGATTTCCATTTGGTTTTTAAGAGCAACTACCTTTCTTCGTAATTGATGATACAAAGGTAGGATGCTTTGCCATGCTGCGCACTACCCATTGTGTGTAGTTAAAAATTTTTATTTTTTAATTTTCAACCGATTTTAGGTTCAAAATCAATTTAAAAAATTGATAATCAATGAGTTATGTAAAAACTACCTTTGGGTAGGGGCGTTATTCTTTTTTTAAATTTTTGAAATAGGATGCTTCTGATTTCAAGGATTGTAAGGATTTTTTCGGTTGAATAGGGCAAATTAGAACTCAAAAAAATCCTTCCAATCCTTCCAATTATAAGCATTCTATTTCGAATGATTGCCCTTGCACAATTTTTTTTAAAATTTGCGTTGAATGGATTACCTTTATCGGTTAAAAGTCGTCAAAAAACGTGTATCGCAAATGCTTATTGTTAAAATCAACAATTAACTATGTTTTTAAAAAAAAAGTTTCAAAAATGGATGCGTTTGTCCCTCTGTGCAAGCGCGTTCATCGGTGCATTTTGGGGCATCAGTTGTAAAACGGCTCCAAAAGTTGCACTGAATCCTATTGCACTTAGATCTACTGAAATCACTGATAATGATTCAATTACACTTGCAAATGCTTTATTATGGGAAATTACAGGCAATGGTTTGAAAAAGCCATCTTACCTATACGGCACGATTCATATGATAGCGAAATCGGATTTTTTCATCACCGCACCCACCCGTCAAGCCTTAGAAGGGAGCGATAAAGTGGTCTTTGAAATCAATTTGCGCAAGATGATGAATCCGATTGCCATGTTGTCTATTTTTTCCAAAGCCATGATGAAAGATGGAAAACGCTTGCGTGATTTGTTGTCACCCGAAGATTATGCCTTAGTGAAACACAAATTTGAAGGCTTAGGCATGCCTTTGACGATGTTGGAACGCGTAAAACCGTTGTTTTTGGCGAGTTTTGCGGACGGAGATGGGATGCCTGATAAAAATAGCAGCACTTCTTACGAAATGGAATTTTTAGAGATAGCCGAAAAAAATCATAAATCATTGGATGGTTTAGAGACGGTCGAATTTCAAATGGGCATTTTTGACAGCATTCCCTATCGCGCACAGGCAGAAATGTTGGTTGCCAACCTCAAATCGGATAAAAAAGAAGACGGCGAATTTAAAAAAATGGTCGATTTATATAAAAAACAAGATATTGAAGCCCTTTGCAAGACGATTCAAAGCGATACTACTACGGCTAAGGGCGGTGAAGGTTTAGGTAATTATGAAAATATGTTGCTCGTCAACCGCAATCGCAATTGGATTCCAATTATGGGGCGCATGATGCAGCAACAAAAAACGTTTTTCGCTGTCGGCGCAGGGCATCTCGGCGGACGATACGGCGTAGTACGCTTGTTGCGGAAAGCGGGCTATCAAGTGCAGCCCATACGGTAGATTCTATCGCACGGTGCCTTTTGTCATTCCGAAGGAATCTTTTGTGGTTTTGAACGGTTGTTTCGGAATGATAAAAGCCAACTATTACCTGTACGACTCACATGAAGGCTCCCTGCAAACTCTTTTTGCAGTTTTTTAACGATTCGATAAGAAATAAATGATTGGAAAAAAAGCCGCTTCGGAGCGTATCCAAAACGGCTTTCAATATAAAATAACATAAAAACTTCTACTATTTCAAAACTTATTGTTTCATCAATCGCTCTACATGGGTTTTATTTTCCGCTGTGATGCGTACTAAATACATGCCTGCTGCAAAATTGGATAAATCCAATTCATAACTGGCATCTTGGGTTTGCCGACTTTCCGTTTCATACACCAATTGACCAGTAATGCGATACACTTGCACTCTGGCATCCAACATTTTGTTGTACGAAACCGTCAACATCGTTGTACCTGTGGTTGGATTCGGGGCTAATTGTACTTTCGCAATCGCTGAACCGACTTCAAAAACCCGATTTCCAAAACTCACCGTAAACGTCTTTTCATCAAAACAACCTCTTGCATCTGTTACGCGAACCGTGTAAGTACCCGCAGGCAAATTGCGTATATCATTGCCTGTCAATGCAGTAGGCGTATTAAAATAATTCCATGTATAGGTGTAAGGAGCCACTCCATTTGCCGCACCTGCTTGAATCCGTCCATCATTGGAAGTGAAAAGTCGGGCATCTGTAACGCTTCCTGTAATGTTCAATTTTTGGCAACCAAAGAAATTGATATTATCTAAATCCATAAAGTAGCCATTGAAATCACTCGTAGCCGATTTGACGCGGAAACGCACTTGGATATTCCCACCCGAAACACTGCGCAACGATAATTTGCGATTTTTATACAAGGTATCTACCATATGATTGCCCGCATGCACCGTGTCCAAACCAACCCATGCACCGCCACAACTCGCCGCTTCTACCAAAAGCGAATCATTCGTCACCATGCCGTAACCCGCAAAAGGAGGCAAACTGCTCACCGCGCGATAATCATAACTCATTGAATCCAAAGGTCTTACCAAACCTAATTTGCTGGTGGTCGCGGTGAAAGTCCGTCCTGCGCCGCCATAAATGTTGGCGTAAAGGTAGCCATTCGTTCCGCGATTGCCGTGTCCGCCGCGCTCAACACCTGCTGCTGCCCGCGATAAAACCCAATTCGTCGGCAATAAATAATTGTTGAATGGATGTGCGGTTGGCAAGTTCACTGCTGCGACCCGATTGAAACTGAATGCCGTACTATCATTATACGCCGCAGGGTCATTCGCCAATTTCACCCAAGTTTCTACTTTGTAATCGCCGTCTGCGGTCGAGTTGAACGCTGTTCGGAACGTGTAAAGGGCAGACGCACCTGCTGCAATGTCGATAGAATCAATGTTTTCCGTCACCACTGCGCCGCCATTGATGCGATAACTTGCCGCATAACGATATTGACGCATATTACTTAAATTCGTAATTTTAACTGTCACACTATCATTCGGCGTACCACAAATGGTTTTATCCTTATTCGTCGCATTGGCTGCTGCCAAATCGGTCGTGATAGGGAGGCGAATCACCATGTTATCTATCGCAAAACCATCATACGTATTAACGCTTATATCAGCCGCAAACACGAATCTCAATCGGCAATTCGCATTGCCTCTGAATCCGCGCAACACGTCTTTCGCAACGATCCAGCCGCCCGAATTGCCTGTCCAACCCCTGCTGCGCAAACTGCGAACCGTGTCATTATACCAATTGAGTCCACTGCCCGTACTGCCAATCGTTGCCCAAGTCACGCCATTATCCGTACTGCCTTCCAAGCGCATGCCGTCATAACCCGATTCCGCATTGTAGTTCAAACTGAATGCAATTTCAGGGTCTGCCACCGCACTTGCAAAATCTAAACAAGGCGAATACAAATAAGATTTTTCATTGTTGTTATAATTCCCAATTAAATTCGTCGTCCAAACCTTATTGCCACTCGCAGCACTTGTGATATTGCCATTGGCATCCGCAGGTTTGCCATGTTCCCAAGAAGCGGCAACACTCTCGCGTCCAATCGTCCAGCCACCGCGATTGGGTTCAAACCCATTCACATAAGGCAAACTTGTAATAGTTGGAACCGATGTAATCACGGTTCTAAACGTATCATTCGGCGTAAGTGAATCATTCGGCACTTCGACCCAAGCCCTGAAATCGTAATCGCCTGGTCTCGAAAAGTCGTAAGGAATCTTGAATTGAACCGTCGCAACACTGTCCTTACTGATGACTCCCGTGTACATCCCATCCACAGGCGGCGAAACGCTGCCCAGAATGCCATTGATGCTGTAACGGAACTGAATCAACGTTTGGGGCGTGCCACCAAAGTTTTTAATCAAAATCTTAATCGTATCATTGCCCATCATACAACGGCTTCTTGGATTGACCAAATCGACCACTGCCACATCCGTTGCATAATACGTCTTAAATTGTGTCGGCTGACCATAAGCTCCTTTGTTACCGCCACATACAGATGATACATAAACATCATATTCTGTAAATTCGCGTAAGCCTGTCAAATAAAAAAGCGTATCCAAAGCCGTTTTAATCGTCCCTGTCCCTGGTCTGAAACCCACAGGTCCGTATTCGACCGCGTATGCAGACGCATCATTTGCCAAAATATCCCAATGCAATTGAACATAGGTTGCCGAAACGCGCCGAACTTGCACATTATTCGTGCGCCGACACGCCGCACAAGAAGCGATTTCGCCAAACGTAAATGGGTTGCCCAATCCGACAATCGTGCCTTGACCCGCTTTGACCGTATCGCCATTGACATCGTACAGCACGAATCGGTTTTGCCCATCCGAAAAATCGGTGGAACGAACATACGTGATCCGAATCGAATCGCCTTGCCGCACCGACAGGCTGAACCGAGTGGAATCGCCCATCACATGGCGATAAATACTATCCGATTGCCCTGTAATCTGTACAAGCACGCCTGCGGTTCCCCAGCCATTCCGACCCAAATCCATGAGTTTGAGGCTGTATGCGCAGTTTTGCGCTTCCACAAAGTGCGCTAACAACAAGAGCAGACCCGTCATGAGCCCATTTATCTGTACTTTTATCACAGAGTTATAAAATTTCATAGGCGTTTTTTTATGAAAATGATAATAAATAGTTATTTTAATTCAAAAATTCGCAACCTTTTTATAAATTAGGGTGTTAATTTAACATCTCCCGTGTGCAAGTGAAAACAGGATGCACCCGTGAAATGGTAAAAGATGAACGAAATTAATTCAAATATTTGTTTTTCAAATGAATATTTTTAAGAAAAATGAATATTTTTAAAATCAAGGTTAAAAATAAGCATTTTTTAAATTTATACGATTATCATATGTGATTTTAATTTCAAAAAACCGTAAAAAAACTTTTTTAACTTGGATTTTTTGGATGCTTTGGATTCTTTAAATTGTAATACAATCCCAAAAATCCAAAGCATCCAAGTTAAAAAAATAGAATGCTTCACCTCATTGCCTTATCACTCAAATTCATCTAAAAAAATATCGTGGCTGTTTATTCAATCAAAGATTTGGAAACCCTTTCGGGCGTAAAAGCGCATACGATACGGATTTGGGAACAACGTTACGCCTTGATAAGTCCAGGGCGCACCCATTCCAATATTCGATATTATGAAGATTGTGAACTCAAATTTTTGTTAAATATCGCGCTTTTAAACAAAAATGGGTTTAAAATTTCTAAATTAGCGGGTATGAAACGGTGCGATATTGCCGAAAAAGTTGCCGCGATTTCAGAAGTGAATTTTGAAAACGATACTCAATCGGATGCCATGACGATTGCGATGATTGAAATGGATGAATGTAAATTTGACCGTGTGTTCGCGGCGAATATACAACAGATTGGTTTTGAACGCACTATGATTGAAGTTATTTATCCATTTTTGGGCAAATTGAGTGTTTTGTGGTTGACAGGTTCTTTGCGCCCTGTGCAAGAAACGTATATGAGTAATTTAGTGCGGCAGAAAATCATCGCGGCGATTGACCGTGAACCGCCTGTGTCGAATCGGGATGCAGCATCCTTCATGTTGTACTTGCCCGAAGGCGATAATCAAGAATTGACGATGTTATTTTTGCAATATTTGTTGAAAAGCAGGCGACAACGCGTGATTTATTTGGGGCAGCAAGTTCAAATATCGGATTTATCAGATGCGTATCGCATTCATAAACCAACCTATATCTTCACCATGTTGAATGAAGAACCGTTAAGAAGCACTTTGCAAAAATATATAGATGATTTGGTTGAAAACTTTCCTTGTTCGCAAATCCTGTTGACGGGCTATCAAGTCATGTCGCCTCTGTTGCGCCGCCCCGAAAAAGTGCATATCCTCTCTGGTTTGCAAGATACGATTGCTTTTATCGATGCATTGCGGGTCAAATAAAGTTCTCAACCATTTTTTATCTATACTTTGTGTCGGGTGATTTTGGATACAATTGGTTTATTATCCTCCGTACCATCGTAAGTAGAATCCTCTTGTGAAACGGAATCCTCTTTTTAAAAAATGGGATTCCGTATTTTGAATCAACTCAGTAGGTCAGTTATTTATTGATTTCCTGTTCCCAATT
>JBDLWG010000355.1:0-9364 GCA_039804385.1 Bacteroidota bacterium | reverse complement strand
ATTCGGAGTCGGAAATTTATTTTCCCAACTGATATTCCGCTTTTGTGAGCCTATACTGAATCACACTTCGATACACCTTATTCATTTTATAATGCTCTTTCAATTCGGCTTCTTTTATCATATGATTTTTCAACATTACGTTGCCAGATGCGCCATTTTCTGGAAGATGCGTTGCGTAAATTTTGTTTAAATCCAACGTTTCAAATCCAAATCGCAAAATTGCCGCCATCGCTTCTGTCGCAATGCCTTGATTCCAAAAGGGTTCTGCAATCCAAGCTCCTAATTGCGCATTATCATTATCTTGGTCCAAATGCAAACCCATTTCGCCAATCAACGTTTGATTTTCCGTCAAGGTGATGGCAAAAACATAGCGTTCCCGATTTTTGAAACCTTGAAATACAAAATTAAGCCTAAAAATAGCGTCTGCCTCCAAGTACGGATACGGAATATTGAAAATCTGGTCTGAAATATTTTTATTATTACAATATTTCAATAAGGAGGCAATATCATCGATTCGAGTTTGCCTCAAAGTCAACCTATCAGTGGTCAATGTTGGAAAAACTTGCATAACATCTAAGTCATTTAATTTTATAAAACCTTGCATACCAAACCTTTGGAGGGTTTCAAACCCTCCAAAGGTTGTTGGGATTCATTTGTACCATTATTTTAAATTTATTTTTATAAAATATTGAATACCAAACCTTTGGAGGGTTTGAAACCCTCCAAAGGTTGTTATTATACTTCATTTTTATTTTTTTTAATAACCATTTTTACCATTTTTGAATGCTGGATGAATCGGTATTTCCACAATAAAAAATCGCCTATCTGTACCGTCTGTGTCAAAAATGGGTTTCGCAGACCCATTATCTAAAAGCACTCGATTGATAGTTGGAATCCCTGTGCCTCTGCCTTCTGTCAATTTCAATTCTTTTAGAAACTCGCCAATGCGCCGATTCCGATTTCGACGCGCTCGAATGATGCCTTTGTCAAAATCGGCTTGCCGAACAGACGGGTCTGTGCCGCCATAACTGATAATTTCAATCGAATACGGCAAAACGCGGACTTCAATTGGCTCAGGCAACTCATAATTGCGATGATAAACGGCATTCGCCAACGCTTCTGCCAATGCATCATAAGGATAATTAAATACTCTTGAGGCTTCTGCGCGGTCTGAAAACTTGATGGTTTTGCTTTTTAAAACACTGATATTCAAATAATTAAGAACACTTTCCAATTGTTTTTGAATCGAACCTGTGAATGTTTTTTCATACATTTCTGTACCGCCAACTCCTTCTGGAAATTCAACTACGTCTATTTTCGCCCCTTTGAAATACACTTCGGGATGTTCGGTGAACATCAATAAGCCAATATTTTTAGGAAATAAATATTCGGGACTGCCTTCGCAAAGATTGAGTTGGGTAGCCAATTCCACGACATCCATAAGAATGCTTTCTTTGAATAAACGACTTTTGGTTTTAGACAAATGTTCCCGCATCAAGGCGTAACTCATGTCTTCGACTCGGGCATGAAAATTCACACGGTCATCAAACGGAATTTTGGCAGTCAGTTGAATCAATTCCAATTCTTGTTCTCGGTTCGGAATCGTGCTGCTGGAATATTGTCGAATCCTAAAATTATATTCTTTTTTCTTAATCGTCACATCATCAGGCACTTTGTAAGGGCGATTGCTGCCCGCAGGAGCCCAGATGACTAAAACGTGTTTGTCATCTATGCCTTCTAAGGAAAGGCGTGGAAAATAAGAAGGCACTATCAAATTGCAATAATTCAACAATTCTTTTTGTACTTTTTCAAAATCATGTGGATTAAAACCTTTAACAGGGCGAATCGGTCTCCCTCCGACTTCTGCAACGCCTATAATCAAGTAGCCACTACCTGCATTTTCAAAATCATTGGCAAAAGCGCAAATCGTGCGCATAATCGTTATTGGATTCCAACCTTCTTTAAATTCTACGCGCTCTCCTTCTACGATTTTGCCTGATAGTAATTCTTTAATATTAATTGGAAGGCTCATGAGTAATGCTATTAAAATTATTGATTTTCAATCAAATTATAGGCTTCTGCGGGCGTAAGCGTTCCTCGAATGAGCCCTAAAATGCTCGTTAACGCTTTATCTTTCCTCAAAATATTAGGTTTTACAACAGTTCTTGGGGTTGTTAAGAACTGTTGTAATTTTGCCAATTGAGGACAATCAGCCGTTTCAAAAAAGGTATCTTTCGCAGGGTAATAATTGGATGGTAAATCTTTTTTATCAATGATTTGCAATTGAGTCCAATCTAAATTTGCATTTATATCCACCAAACGACAAATGGGTTCATCCGCAAAAAACAAGCTATGATGCGATGCTTTGCCCTTTATGAATTTTGTCAATGCGGCAACATTACACCTATATATAAGCCAACGATTCGCAGAGGCATCTCGATCCACCCAATCCAATAGATAAAGTGTTTTATTTTTTGGATTTTCAAAAAGCGTCAATAACGGTCCTTCAAAATGGATAATATCAACCACTCTGACAAGCGTATTTTTGAAAATAGAGCTATTTTTTTCAATAATTGAATTATTTAAAATTTCCATTTTTATCAAAAAGAGTTGTGATGTGAACAATTTGATTCGATAAATCCGTTTCTTCATATTCGTGAAACGTAAAATGACCATTTTCTAAATTTAAATCTCCTGCAACACCATCTTCAGCATCTAATTTCAATGTTGCAACAGCATCTCCTTTTTCTTCTATAAAGGTTTGATGAGAAACGCCTCGCTTATTTTTATACAATTTTTTGTATCGCGCAATCCCATGTTCAAGCGTATCAAATAACGATAATCCATGACCTTTACACATTAAATCAAAATCATCTAACATTCTTGGTGGGGTGTTTTGATGAGATGCATTGGCGTAAAGCTGTTTATAGGATCATTCGCATCAATCCAACGAAAAGCATTCATTTGGACAGGTTTGTAAGCCTGAGATGGACAATCTGGAAATTTATCAAGCCGTTGTTGATATTTAAATTTTTTGAAATCCATAGAAGGTAAATTATGATTTTTTAAAGTTTTCAAAGCAAAGATAAGCATAAATCTTGAAAGGAAGAAAAAAAATCAACTGCCTCATTGAGTTTAGCTGTGACTTTCTACAAAGCAGCGTCTAAAAAAGCAAAGTCTTAACAAAACTATAACAAACTATAAATATAAATATTTTGAAAAAAATACGGCGAATATTCGTTTTTCTTAGACAAAACTTGCTAACTTTGCAGTACGAAGCGTTTTGACAATTTTAATTAAAGCAAACTAAAAAAAATTTCTAAACAAATTTCATGACTCAAACCATCGTATATCTGTATTTGCTTCGTCGTATTTTGTGTGTGATTTTCCTGTATGTACTTTGTTATGTAAAATAAAAATGATATTTTTGAAAAAAAATATTCATTTAGCATGTAAATTTAAATAGATTTTATATTTTTGACTGTTTTTTAAAATAAAGATTATTTTTTTTTGTTATTTAAAATTCGTTTTGTATGAAAAAAATCTCATTAGTTTTGATGATGGTGCTTTTTGGTATCAGCTTCGCGCTGGCGCAACGCACTATATCAGGTACAGTGACGAGTGGGAAGGGAGAAGCCTTGATAGGGGCTGCTGTTCTCGTCAAAAATACTACAAATGGTACTGTTACCGACATTGATGGCAAATATTCTTTGGATGTGCCAAAAGATGCAAGTTTTTTAGTCTTTAGTTTT
Organism: Bacteroidota bacterium; assembly: GCA_039804385.1. Taxonomy (GTDB): domain Bacteria; phylum Bacteroidota; class Bacteroidia; order Chitinophagales; family Saprospiraceae; genus JAAFJT01. The sequence continues at coordinate 5,612 of JBDLWG010000355.1, read as the reverse complement.
GTGGGTCATCAGACGCAAGAGTTGAGTTTAGGGGTATCTAATGTTGTGAATGTACAATTGGCAGATGCAACAGATTTAGCTGAACTCGTGGTCACGGCTCAGGGTATTAAGCGTGACAAAAAGTCCTTGGGTTACGCGTCCACTACGATTGCAGCATCTGACATCGCTAATAAACCAGAAACAGATGTGGCTCGTGCGCTTGCAGGCAAAACACCAGGGCTCGTGATAGCGGGTAGTTCTGGTTTGGCAGGTTCAGGTAATAAGATGACGATTCGCGGTATTAGCTCCGTTACGGGCAATACACAACCACTTTGGGTTGTAGATGGGGTGCCTATCAGTACTGCAACCAATGAAAATAACGATTTCCGTGACGGAAATATTACACCTTCTCGTGCTTTAGACATTGACCCCAATAATATTGAAAGTATCAGTGTTTTGCGCGGTTTGAGTGCGACGACTTTGTATGGTTCGGAAGGTCGTAACGGGGTCATTTTGGTCACAACCAAAGGGGCAAGTGCAGGCAATGGAACGAGCAAAACGGAAGCCTCTATTAGCCAATCTTATAATATAGTAGAAGCGATCCTTCCAGAGTATCAAAACAAATGGGCGAATGGGTTTGATGGCGATTATGGTGAATTTTTCTCGAACTGGGGTGTTTTGTTCGCTAATAACAAGGTACAACCGCGTCATCCTTATTTTGAGCACAGTGCGATTTTCCCAAGCAGACCAGAATTTGCACAGCCGTACACGCCTCAAGCGGCTCCTGATAACGTAGCAGGGTTTTTCCGAAAAGGAACATCTTCCAATACATCGGGTAATGTGAGTATCAAAACGCAAAATGCGTCTTTCAATATCAATGTAGGTCAATTGAGTGAAGCGGGTTATATTTTGAACAATAATTTAACGCGTTCGAACTTCAATATCGGTGGTACAGCGAATTTGACTAAAAAATGGAGCGTTACCAGTACGTTTAACTTTGTCAGAACTGATTTCAAAACGCCTTCTGTGGGTGCGGGTACAGGTTCTAACTCTGAAGGCGGTGCTTCTGTGTTCTCTAATTTGTTTTATACGCCGCGTAATATTGATTTAATGAATTTGCCTTACAAACACCCTGTAACGGGTGCGAGTGTTTATTACCGCAATAACAATAGTATTACAAATCCGAGATGGTTGCTCGAAAATTCTAAACAAGCGTCTTTAACCAATCGTTTTTTTGGAATGATGAGCACGACTTATGCTTTAACCGATTGGTTAAAAGCAACGTATCGTTTAGGTTTGGATAATTATACCGAAAACCAAGAATACTCTTTGAATAAAGGGGCGGTTGGTTTCCCCGTAGCGGCGAGCGTATTAGGTACGGGTTTGTTGAGAACGACGACAGGTGTAGGAACGATTATGGATCATACGGCTATGTTGACACTCAATAAAGAATTGACACAAGATATTTCGTTAACAGCCAATGTCGGTGTTAGTTCGCGTACAGACAATTATACCCAAGCGGGCATTGAAAGTACAGGACAAGTTGTATTTGGAGTCTTGAACCACAACAATTTTAGAGATAATAATGATGTGACGTTTCGGAATGTTCCTGGAGATGTAACAAGCAATTTAAATAGAATCAATAAAAGAATTATTTTAGGTGCTTTTTTTGATGCAACAGCGAGTTATAAAAACTACTTGTATTTGAATCTTCAAGGTCGTCAAGACCAAGCCTCTACGCATGAGAAAGATTTTCGAACTCAATTTTATCCAGGTGTGAGTGTATCCTTCATTCCAACAACTGCTTTTCCTGGTATGAAATCACCGATTTTGGACTTCTTGAAAATCCGCGCAGGTTACGGTACTTCGGCTCGTTTTGCCTCGCCATATCAAACCCGTTCTTCTTTGGTATTGGGCAATATGTCGGATGCAAATGGTGCATTAACCACATTGGCTTTGTCCAGAACCTTGGCAAATCCATTGTTGAGACCCGAATTACAAAAAGAAACGGAATTAGGTTTGGAAGGTCAAACGTATAACAAGCGTTTCGGATTTGATATTTCTTATTACAGTCGGATTGCAAGTGACCAAATTATTAGTCGTGAGTTAGACCCTTCTACGGGTTATGGCAAAACATCTATCAATGCAGGTACGATTTCTAATAAAGGTTTTGAGATTAGCATGAATGTTACGCCTGTTAAAACCAAAGATTTCTCTTGGTTATTGCGTGCTAACTTCACTAAAAATGTTTCTTTGGTTGAATCAATGCCAGAAGGTTCTAAATCATTTACTTTAGCGGGTTTCTCTAATATTGGTAACTTTATTGAAGAAGGTCAACCGTATGGTGTTATCAAAGGCTCCTATGTAAAAAAACATGCAAACGGTCAATTATTAGTGAATGCGAATGGCGACTGGGATATTTCAAGTGATTTAGGAATTATTGGTAATCCAAATCCTGATTTCTTATTGAGTGGTTCCACCGAATTTAAATATAAATTTGTGACCATTGGTGCGCAATTGGATTATGTACATGGTGGGGATGTCTTTTCATACTCTGCGGCAACGTTAGTGGGTCGCGGCGTGGCGAAAGAATTGGAAAATTTCAATCCAGAATTACCCGTTGTGCTTCCAGGTGTGAATACAGAGGGGGTTGCGAATATAATGCCGATGCCAGCTTCTGGTTTATTTTTCGGTAATACCATTATTGGTGGTGGTGCTTATGATAGAGGTATCTATGATGGAACGCGTTTGCGTTTGCGCGAAGTGTATTTGACCGTAGATGTTCCAGCAAACTGGTTGCCAAAAGGATTCGTCAAAGGCATTAATGTAGCGTTTAATGCAAATAATATGTGGTTTAGAGCATTCAATACGCCTAAATATTCTAAAGTAGATTTAGATAGAACGGCATTTGGTGCGGATAATGGATTAGGATTTGACTTTTTGGGTGGACCATCTGCGAAGCGGTATGGTTTGAATGTTCGTTTAACGTTTTAAGAAAGGATGAATGATAAATGCAAATCATTGATTATCCATTTTTTACATTCAAAAACAGCATTCATCATTCATAAAAGTACCATTATTTATTATTTTCAAATTATTAAAATAATTTTATGAAAAATATATTAAAATTATTATCGCTTACGATGCTTTGCTGGGTAATGTCCTGCCAATCGCTGGATGAAAACTTGGACGACCCGAACAACGTATCTGTCGGTAACTTAGATGTGAACCTTTTAATGAACACCATCCAAATGGATTTTGGGGACTTCTTCGCAGAAGCAACCGAGCCAACGATGGCACTCACACGCCAAACTTCGATGACTCGGGGCGATACGTATGAGCGTTCTTATCCTGCGGAGGTTTTGAACGATATTTGGGATGTAGGATATCAAAAAGTGTTGAGCCAAATCGAAACGCTTTTGGGCAAAACCGAAGGCACTGGTTTCACCGTTCACACAGGCGCAGCAAAAATAATGAAAGCCTATACGTATATGACTTTGGTAGATATTTTTGCAGCAGTACCTTACAGTGATGCATTGAAAGGAACAACTGGAAATTTCAACCCAAAAGCAGATGATGGCAAAACCATTTACACGGCTTGTTTAGGGATTTTGGATGCCGCATTGACAGATTTGGGCAAAGCTCCAGGCGGGGGTCAAGGTTTGAGCCGTGACATCTATTACGGCGGCGACCGCGTAAAGTGGTCTGCTTTAGCAAATACCTTAAAGTTGAAAGCATGGTTAAATTTGCGTTTGACAGATGCGGCAACGGCTAAAACGAAAATTGAAGAATTATTGACGAAAGATTTGATTGATACTGATGCTGAAAACTTTACCTATAAATATGGTACTGCAGATGTGCCTCAACGGTCTCGTCATCCTTTGTATCGTCAAATGTATCAACCTGTTGCGGGTTCTGCAGATGGTTATATCAATAACTACTTTATGAAAATTGCTTACAAGGACAAAGGCGTACAAGACCCGCGTTGGAGATACTACTTCTATCGTCAAGTGGGTAGCATTGCAAAAGCGTTGGCAGACGATCCGAAATCCATGCCTTGTACGTTGAGCCCGCGTCCAGACCATTATATTACGCCGTTTTTGCAAGCATGGTGTTCGTTTGACCCAGGTTTCTATGGTCGCGACCATGGTAATGCAGATGGTACACCACCTGATTCTAAAGCGATTACCGCTTTTGGTATCTATCCTGCGGGTGGTTTGGCAGATAAAAACGATTCATTGCCTAATAATTTTGGAGTGGTGACCGCACAAGGACAAGGCGCGAATGGCGGTGGTATTGAGCCGATTATGATGTCCTCATTCACGGATTTTATGAAAGCAGAATCGGCATTGATGTTGACAACAACAGGCAATGTAAAAGCATTGACTTTATCGGCGGTAAATAAATCTATCGTAACCGTGAGAGCATTCGGTGCGGCGAAAGGTCAAACACCGCCTGCGGCATTAGAGCCTTCGATTGCCAATTATGTAACAAAAGTGACGGAATTGTACGATGGAGCCACTTCTCAAGCGGATAAATTGAATGTCATTACCAAAGAATATATGATTGCATTATTCGGTAATGGCGTTGAAGGTTATAATTTGTATCGCAGAACCGGTGGTTTGCCAAAAGACATTCAACCCGTGCGGGCAGCACCTGCGGTTGCGGGCAATTTCTTCCGCAGTTTATTGTATCCTGCGACCTGTGTGAATTTGAATGCTTCTATCAAACAAAAGGCAGACCCGAAAATGCAAGTTTTCTGGGATAATCACCCTGCTGGTTTGATTAAATAATCGGAATCTTGTCATTTTGTAGGAATCTTAGTTTCCTACGGAATGACAAGAAAAAACGGAATGACAAGAAAAAAAAATGAATATTTAAATTTAAAAAAAATGAAAAAATTTCTTTTTATATTATCCATTATCAGCGTCGGTTTTGCAAGTTGCACCGACGATAGTAAAGACCCGATTTTGCAGAGCCAAGTTAAAAATGGTGCTCTTTTGGCGATTCGCGGCGAAGCATGGGACAGTTTGAATAAGATAGGTTTTGCAGATCTGTTTAGTGTATCAGCTGCGACGATGGATGTATTCAAATTCGATGCCGATTTCATCAGTGATAACGTCAATAATTTAGCAAAAGTAACCGTTTATGCTAAATTCAAAACGGGAGCGCGGGTCAAAATAGCGGAAGTAGATGGTTCTAAATTCGTGATTCCAACGGGCGGCAAATATCCAAGAGGCAATGTGAGTATTCCATTGCAAACGATTTTGACCGCGATTAACAAAACAAGAGCTGATTTCAACCCTGCTAATTTTGATAGCATTAAGATTGAATCTGATTTGGATTTGAAAGATGGCGGCAAAGTGCCTGCTTCATCTGTGGAGAATTCGAGCTTATTTGAAAGTGCACATTTTTATCCTGCTCACAATTTGAGTTATTTGGCAGGTCAATAATAAGATTTAGTGTTTTGAAAATGTTGTTGGTTGCGCCCCTTTGCAAAAAGGGGCGCAATTTTTTTTTACCCCAATGAATAAAAAAATCGCGCTGAATACCTAAGTATCAGCGCGATTTTTATATCTAAAACGTTTTAAATCATTTACTTATCCCAGAAAACGCGAACGGTCATATCCGCT
>JBDLWG010000354.1:0-3343 GCA_039804385.1 Bacteroidota bacterium | reverse complement strand
TTAGAGGTGCGTAGCACCGTAACATTGGTAGAAACGGTTTGAATGTTACGGTGCGACGCACCTCAAACGCGGGTTCCAATTCCATTTTGCTACAAAGGTTGCGGTGCTACGCACCTTTTTTTATTCTGGGGTGCAACCTCGACGACCTTGATTCGATACGAATGCGCTGATTATCAATCATTTACGTTTTGATAGTTGATTCAGAATCAACGACTTAGTTTAAAACTTCTAACGTTTGTTCATTTTTAAAAGTTCTAAAATCCACAGGAGTCACTTCCGAAACGCCTTGTTCGGGCATATGCACGCCATAAATAATATCGACCGCATCCATCGTCGCCTTGTTATGCGTTACAACGATAAATTGAGAATTTTCCGAAAACTTCCGAATGATTTTATTAAATTTTTCAATATTCGCATCATCCAAAGGGGCATCGACCTCATCAAAAATACAAAAAGGCGCGGGTTTATACAAATACATCGCAAATAACAACGCTGTTGCAGTCAATGTTTTCTCGCCACCAGACAATTGAGCAATCGATTGAGGGCGTTTGCCTTTTGGTTTTGCCATGATTTGCACACCCGATTCCAACGGATGCGCTGGATCCGTCAAAATTAAATCCGCCGTATCTTCTTCATGAAACAAATTTTTGAAAACTTCAATGAACGATGCCCGAATCGCATTAAAAGCATTCATAAATTGAGTGGTTGCCACCGTTTCAATTTCTTGAATGGTCTTCATCAAGGATTCTTTGGCTTGCAAAATATCATCACGTTGTGCCGCAATCGTATCACGCCGACTTTTCATCTCCGAATAGGCTTCCAACGCCATCGGATTGACTTCCCCAAAATGGTCAATTTGTTTTTTTACAGCATCTGTTTTCTTTTGTAAATCCTCTTTTGAAACACTTTCAAGATTTGTTTTAGGCGTTTGTGCAATCAAATCATCGATTAATACATTAAATTCAACTTGCAATCGTTCTCCAATCGCCGAAATTTGCAATCTTAATTCCGTAAATTTATCTTTTAAACGATTCACCGATATTTGTACCTCATTGCGTTGCCGACTCCATTTGCGCACCTCATCCTCCTCTTTTTGAATCTCATTGCGCATTTTATAATACGTTTGTTCTACTTCACTCAATGTCCCTTCTTTTTCCCGTTTTTTGCCATAATTTGTTTTTAAATCATTTTCCAAGTGTTGAAGAGCATCCCGAATCCGCCCCAATTCAATTTCTGAATCCGTCATTTGTTGCTGTGCAATCGTCATCCCTGTTTTGGTTTCGGCATGTTGTTTTTCTCGAAAACTCAATTCACGTTGTTGCGTTGTCACTTTATTTTGTTGGCGTATAAATGCCACATTTTTATCATTATACGCTTGTGATAAATTCGACATTTGTTCGCTGATGCTGCGAAAGGAACCATCCATATCGCCCATCTGCGTTTTAATAGCAAGCGCATTTGCCTTTTTGATGGCTAATTGCGTATCTGAATCCACATTTTTTTGTTGCAAAACGTGTATATCGGTTTCAATTTGCCTTTGTTTAGCATCCGTTTCGCGCAAAAAAGTCGTATAATTTTCCAAACGAGTCGTTAAAGACACCCGTTCCTGATTCAAAAGATTTAAAGCATCATTAATTTTTTTAATCTCAGCCCGTTTATCATTATTCCTCAAAATGTGGATTTGGCTTTTCAAATATTGAATTTCCTCGCCCAATTTAAAGGTTTTATGTTCCAAATGTTTGACGGTTTTTTCTAAAATTTCCAAATTTTTCTTTCGTCCAATTTTTTTACCTTCAAATAAACCCACTGAACCGCCCGCTACCGAAAAAGGTTGTTTGATAAAATTCCCGCGTTTCCCAATCCAAACATAAGATTTAGAAGACTCTTCATTTGGAATAGATGTATCTTCAATATCTTCTTTATCTATAATTAAAACATTGTGTAACAAATAGTTAAAAATATTTTTATAACGCATATCGGGTTCAATACAATCAATCGCTATGCTAACGCCTTCCATTTCAGGCAGTTGAATCGGCTCTAAATTCAAATTTTCAAAAGCATCCGCCATAAAAAAACGAGCTTTTCCTTTTTGTGCTGCTGTTAAAACGCGTATTGCCGCCGCCGCTTCTGAAACATTTTGTACCACATAATGATTCAAATAAGGTTCTAAAAAACTTTCAATCGCAGTTCGGTATTCCTCCTTTACAAAAACCAAATCGGTCAATAACGGTGCTTTCCAATCCCTACTTTTCGTCAAAAAACGAATGGATTCTGGATAACCTTCCAGATTATCAACCATACTTTTAGTCAATTTATATTCATTTCTTTTTGCATCTAATTCGCGGGCAGCGTCAATAATCAATTGACTCAATTCCATCATTTTTTTATCGGCATGATCCAAGCCCGCCAAACGTTCTTCTTCTTTTTGCGTAAAAACCATCAATTGTTCTGCACGCTCCGCAATTACTTTGTCAATATCAATGATTTTACCATCTAAAACACTCAATTCCGCTTTTCGACCTGCGGTTTCTTGCTCATTTCGTTGCAATGTTTTTTGCAAATTTTCAATTTGATTGGTTTGAATGGCTTTAAATTTTTCAATTTCGACGACTTCTTTTTCAACAACTTGTTGTTTTTTGAGCAAAATATCTAAATCCGCTTTCAATGAACCATGATTTTGACCCATTTTTTCCAAATTATCTTTTGCTGCTTCCAATTGATCTTCTAATTTCGATTCGAGTCGTTTTTCAACATGAATTTCACTTTGATAAAACAAAATATCTTCATTAAGTTGCGTCAATCGCGTTTTGGCAGCATCCATTTGTTCTTTAAATTTTTTCAAATTTTGTTCTGTAAAAACCTGTTGCTGCACCGCCATTTTTTTATCCTGCTCTGCTTGCCGAATCGCCATCATCACTTGATTTAAATCGCGCTGCCGTTCACTCAACAACTGTTCTTTTTCGAGATTTTCTTTTTTACAAGCCTCAATTTTCGCTTCGGTATTTAAAATAGTTGCATCTAAACCATTATATTTATCGGTCTCATTTCCAATCTGTTTTTCAATATTTTTATAATCAGTTTTAAAAACAGACCATTTTAAAAGTGCCAAATCAATCGCCAATGTTTTGTATTCTGCTTTAAGGTCAACAAATTTTTGCGTCCGTTTCGCTTGTTTTTCCAATGTTTTTAAATTGCCATCAATCTCAAACAACAAATCTTCGACCCGATTTAAATCTTCTGTTGCCGCATTTAATTTGGTCATGGTCTCGTTTTTCCGAGATTTATATTTTCCAACACCCGCCGCTTGTTCCAACATCATGCGGCGACTATTTTGTTTATCATT
>JBDLWG010000353.1:0-12881 GCA_039804385.1 Bacteroidota bacterium | reverse complement strand
GTAATGAATTGACTTCCAATAGTTTAGTGCGCAAAATTTCTTTTACGGGTTCTACGCCTGTTGGCAAATGGCTGATGCAGCAATCGGGTCAAACGCTTAAAAAATTGTCGCTTGAATTGGGCGGTAATGCGCCATTTATCGTTTTTGATGATGCCGATTTGGATGCAGCCGTTGCGGGCGCAATGATTTCCAAATATCGAAATGCAGGGCAAACCTGTGTTTGTGCGAATCGAATTTATGTACAACGCACTGTTTATCAAGCCTTTGTAACAAAATTAACGCAAGCCGTCAATGCTTTAAAAGTAGGAAATGGCTTAGAAAATGGGGTTGTAGTTGGTCCGTTGATTGACCAAAAAGCCTTTGACAAGGTGGATCGATTGGTGAAAGATGCGGTAGCAAAAGGCGCGACGATTGTAACAGGTGGTAAAAAACATGCTTTGGGTGGCACTTTTTATGAACCAACGATTTTAAGCAATGCAACCAAACCAATGGATTTGACCCAAGAAGAGATTTTTGGACCCGTTGCGCCGATTTATCGGTTTGAGACCGAAGCAGAAGTGATTCAAAAAGCCAATGATACGCCTTTTGGATTGGCGGCGTATTTTTATGGACAAAATATCGGTCGGATTTTCCGTGTTGCGGAAGCGTTGGAATATGGCATGGTTGGTATTAATACAGGTTTGATTTCAACGGCAACGGCTCCTTTTGGTGGTGTGAAGGAAAGCGGCTTTGGACGAGAAGGTTCCAAATATGGGATGGATGATTATTTGGAAATGAAATATATGTGTTTTGGTGGAATATAATAAAAAACACATTTATCAAACAAAATTTGCAATTATAGTGTCACAAAATATTTAAAATTCCAATTGTGTTGTTACAAAATTTTATGTTGTTTTATTGCAACAAAATGAAAAAAAAGTCGTTCATAGGCTTGACAATACCTTAAAATGGGTGTATATTTGTGCCCAGATTAAAATATTGTTTTGAATATTGTTTTCGCCCATATAGACCATTCATTTATTAATTACCAATTAAAATCACCAATTATGAAAAATTACAGCAGAACAACAGGTTTAAACCTGCAACAATTTATCAGTCATTTTGAGGAACTTCCTAAAAGAGAAAAAGATTCGATTTTGGCAACCCTCAAAGCCACTATGGATAAGAAAAAATCGAACCAAATGGCAGATGTAAAACCACTTCGTAGAGAAGTGGCATATGAACCTTTTGATAGTTTTGTAATTATCTAATTTTCAACCACTTAGAAGTTTGTTTAAAAACCCAAAAATGGGGCATATCGGTTCATCCTTGTATGCCCCATTTTTGGGTTTGGTACATCCTTGTATTCCTAAAATCATCAAATCATCGCTCCATTTGCCCTATTTCAAATCATTTCTGCATGAATTCTACTATAATATTCGATATTCAGCATGCTTTGCGTACGAATGACTCGAATTTAGCCTTTGAAATTCTTGAACATTTGCCCTTGCCTGCTCCTTTTGACGCTGAGTTTGCTTTGATGCAGCAAACGTATATAACATTGCCATTACATGATAAATCTTTTTCTATATGGAGCATTTTAGCTGCGTTTGTGCATAAAATGGCGCAACAATATTACAAATATGACGATTTAGATACGCTTGGCGAACGCTTTTTCTATTTTGGGGATTATGAAATGGCTTCTATTGCTTGGCGAAATGCTTACTTTTCAAAAGATTGTCCTAAGGATTCCTTACAACTTAGAATTAAAATAGGTTTGGCAAAGCAAAAAAGCACCCAAATTAAATATAATTTTCTACTTGGCATCCTCCAACCTTTGCGCGAGTACGTCACTGAAAAACAAATTGAACTGGACTATCCAATCACGACTGCCGATGACCGCCTTGAAAGATACCTTCAAAATGTTCAAAAAACACTTGCTATACACCTTGATTTTATCGAAAATCCTACTGCTTATCCGAAAATTCGATTGAAAATGGATAGGATGCCGCTTTCTATTGCTGCTTTAACCCATTTGAAAAGCATTAATTTGGATGAACAATGTTTGACCGATTATATTTTTTTGTTTTTGTTGCCTCATTTAACGGCATTGAGTTTTAGGCAAAGTTCGAGTCTTGATAAAGCCATTGATTTTTCATTTTTGCAAGATTTGCCGCAGTTGACGCACTTGGATTTGAGTGGAAATCAATTGACGGATATTCACTTTTTGCAATCTTTGACCCAATTGACCCATTTAAATTTGGCTCAAACAGGGTTTAAAAGTTTAGACGATTGGATGATTTTACAACAATTACCTCAATTGACACATTTGAATTTGAATGGTAACGCGTTACAAGACCTTACTCTATTGCAATATTTAACGAATTTAAAAGTACTGTACTTAAATGATAATGCGATTGAAGATATTACTCCTTTGCATTATTTGACCCAGTTAAACGAATTATATTTGAATAATAATCAAATTAAAAATGTATTTAAATTATACCCTTTGCGGCAATTGACGGAATTGGAATTGGACAACAACCCAATTGAAGTTTTTGATTTATATTTGAATCATTTATCCGATTTTTCAGATACTGGCTTTAAAATAAGGTTATTGCAGCAGTCGCGCAAAAGGCTCAAAGAATATGGGGAAGCGGACAAGTATGCGGAATACACTGACTATGATGAGTGCTTCCTTGATATGCCTGAAATCCTGCCCTTGCAATTGGATTCGGCAATAAAACAGGCGCAAATAACGGGTGATTTGACTTTAAAAGGCTTTAAATTAACCGAAATACCGCCTATTTTTCAAACGTTGTCGTCCTTGAAATGCTTGGATTTAACAGGGATTCAAATCAAAAAATTGGATTTGCCCCTTCATTTTAGTTCCTTAGAACGATTTATTGCCCCTGTGAGTTGGATAAAAAGCGATGTTTTAGCCCAATATACGCAATTGAAGCATTTGGATTTGAGTCAAGCGGTGCTATCGGACTTGTCGTTTTTGGAAGCCATGCCTCAACTTGAATCGTTGGTCTTATCGGAGCGGCGACTGAGTACTTATGATATTGCCCCTTTGGAAAAGTCAAAGCAACTACGCTCTTTGACTTTGAAGCATTATAAAAAAACGGGACTTGAGGTGTTGAAGCATTTGACGCAATTAGAAACCTTGGTTTTGGTTGGTGGTTATAGTGACCCTAAAAGCTATTCATTTATGAATCAATTAGTTAGATTAAAAAAACTAACTTTACTTCGGGCTGTTCGAGCTGTTTCATTCATTCAAAAAATGCCCTTATTAGAGGAATTATCAATTTATGGGTTAACCGATTTTAGTTGGTTACGCGGCTTGACCCACTTGAAAAAACTCAATATTCGGCTGCATCCCAATGATAAAAAGATTAAAAACTGGAACGAGTTGTGTTTTTTACCTCGATTGACTACATTAGATTTAAGCCATTGTTCTATAAGCGATATTGCGATGTTACCATTATTGCCGAATTTAGAATCTTTAAATTTGGCTTACAATAGGATTAAGGATATATCCGCATTGGCTAAATTTACGCAACTCAAAACATTGAATTTGTTTTATAATGAAATTCAAAATTTTAATTTGGATTTATCGCAATTTCCCAATTTAGAAACATTGAATGTATCTGACAATCCGATACTAAATTTACCAAAAGACAGCATAGATGAAAGTAGTTATACGCTGTTATGGTGGAAAACGAATCAGTATTGGCAGCAAACGCATTTTACGCGCAGCTAAAAATCGGCAACAAGCCCGAAAACAAGTACCAAAACCGTGACCACAACTTGGACGACTCTAACGCTTAGGACAAAAACCAAGGACAAAGGAAATTTTTTTGCGTCGGAGCCCGTGTGAAAACAGTTGATTCATAATTTAGACTTGTTGCCGTAAACAACTACACCGTTTGAATTTTCAATTGGAGCAACTCTTTGACAAGTCGTCCTCTCAAAACTTCGCCCTTTGCAGCGATTTGATTTATTTTATCCTGTCGCGCCCGTTCTTGGAGCGCGTAGATACGCAAGTCATTGTCATATTGAGATGCAAATTCGATTTCTGCCATGCGAATCGTATCTTTGATAGTCCGTTTGATGCCATTTAATTGTCCTTGCAACGACTGATAGCGTTTTTGCAAGTCATCAAACAAGGTTTTAAACGCCTCCATTTCCGCAGGCGAGTACGCCAAAATCGGTTTTTTGATGTAAATCGCAAAATGAGAAACCGTTTCAGTAGGCATCATCGTCGTCTTAGCAGACAACAAGCGTTGTAAAAAAGCATCTTTTTTTTGAAGTTCATTCCCGAATGTCGCCGCTTCACTCTCCAAAATCAAGGCTTTTTTGATTAAAACGGGGTCTAAACGCCCCAAAACCACCTGCGTACAACGGTCAAGAATGTCTTCGACACGTTCCAATTGAACCACACTATCCACCGTTCCATTGCTGACCGCGTATAAACGTTCAGGCATGCGCGGCATTGCTGGCAACGAAATATCTTCACCACTGAACGCCACTAATTGGGTGGCATCCATGGTTTTAATTTGCTCCATCGCCTTATTAAAAATCTTAATACCATTGCCAAGTAAGGCATTGATACCATTATTATGCGCTACTTTTTTCCATTTATCGAAATCCGCAATCGATAATTTGCGAATCGGAATCGTATGCGTGTTAATGCCCTTATCGGTCAAAAGTGTAATTTCGGTTTCGTACAATTCCACTTCTTGGAAATCACGCATCCAATTTTGATTCTGATTGGTATTTTTATTTTTTTCAGCATTGGCGGTTGTGGCGGACACGCCCGTTTCGGCGAAAAAAAATCCCACTAAGGGACAGACTTGAAGGAGTAAATCTTTCATGTAGATGTTTTAAATTTAGAAGGCAAAGATAAATCATTTATACGTCAATTGTCAAAACATACCCAAAAATATCCTAAAATTGCACTTTATTTAAAATGATTTTAAAAATCACCTAACTTATTGCTGGATTTATGTCGCAAATCAAACAAAATTCTGCTTATGATGTCCTTAAAATCCCTGATTTTAGACATTTTATTATTGCCAGAACGGTCATTACATTTGGGTTCAATATGCTTGCAACAGTGGTTGCATGGCAAGTTTTTGAAATCGTTTTCAAACAATCAGGCGAAAAAAGTGCTAATTACGCACTTGGATTGATTGGATTATCGGAGTTTATACCATTTTTAATGGTCACCTTGATTGGCGGCTATGTGGCAGATATGTTGGATCGAAAAAATATTATTCAAACGGCAGTCTTGATTAATATTGGGTGTGCAGGGATTTTGTTGTTTTTAAGTACACGCGGACATAGTTGGATTGACCGATTGGGCGTACTGCCGATTTACATGGTGATTGCCTGTACGGGTTTGATACGCGGTTTTTTCGGACCCGCGCAAACGGCCTATCAGTCCCAGTTGATTCCCAAAGAATTGTTTGGCAATGCTTCCACTTGGAGTACGATGAGTTGGCACCTTGGTTCAGTGGGAGGTCCCGCTATTGGTGGACTTATCTATGGTCTAACACACACGCCTTCAACGGTTTATATGATTGTCGCGCTTTTAGAATTAGTAGGATTTACCTTATTTTTCTTCATAAAAACACCTTCTTCGCGTCCAACCACCGAAAAATCAAAAGAAGGATTATTCAAAAGTGTGTCAAGCGGTTTACAATTTGTTTTCAATAATCCCATGTTATTGGGCGCGTTAAGTTTAGATATGTTTGCGGTTTTATTTGGCGGCGCAGTAGCCATGTTGCCGTCTTTTGCGAAATTAGTTTTAAATGCGGGCCCAGAAGGATTAGGCTTACTGCGAGCAGCACCTGCCACAGGAGCCATTCTCATGGCATCCATTTTAGTCCATTATCCCATTACCAAACATGCGGGCAAAATTTTATTGGCTTCAGTAGCAGGTTTTGGTATTTGTACGATTCTTTTTGCCATGTCCACCAATTTTTATTTTTCATTGCTCATGTTGGCAGGAACGGGTTTTTTTGATGATGTGAGTATGGTAATTCGGGGAACGATTGTACAATTATTCACGCCAGATGAAATGCGCGGTCGGGTTTCATCCGTAAACCATTTATTTATTGGCTCATCGAATGAGTTGGGCGCGTATGAATCGGGTTTGGCGGCAAGCTACATGGGATTAGTGCCTTCTGTGTTATTTGGTGGATTCATGACCTTATTAGTCGTGTGCATCACTTGGTTTAAAGCACCACAAATGAAAAATTTAGACTTGTAAGTTTTGAAATAGGATGCTTATAATTTCAAGGATTGCAAGGATTTTGGGAGTGATCATTTGCGTTTTTCAACCGAAAATCCTTCCAATCCTTAAAATCATAAGCATCCTATTTCAAAATATTTGGTAATCAATTCTTAATTTACACCCATTCGGTTTGCACACCGCGCAATCGCAATATTTTAAATAAATCTTCAAAAGCAGGTTCTAATTTATCGGATTTATCGTACTCAATGCCGCAACAAAAAAAACGATGTTTTTTGCCTGCTACATAAATTTCAATCCATTTATATTCGCCTGCAATCCATCGACGCAAAACTGCCAAAGAAATTTTTTCTTCGGGTAGCCTTGTAAATATCACTTTGTCAATCTCTGAAAATCCAAAAATTTCGGAAACTCTAAATCCCCAAACGCGATTGATGATGCGTATTCGACTCGATTCCACCACTACATCATGATTGGCTATTGCAATCGTAATGTAGAGAGTCAACAGGTATAAAATACTGATTATGAATAAAATATTGAAATTGAGTTTAAACTCAATATTCGATTTTATCCCTGTGAGGTCTGTTAAACAAAGCCCAAAAATGACCGCAAAAAAGGCAGCCGCAGCGTGTACCAACAAAAGCCAAATAATGGTGGTACGAATCCAACTTTTAAATTTCATGTGAACGAGACAGAGTAAAAGCCAAGGACATCTATCCCATTTTGGGGGCTAAATTAGGAAAAGATGCCATGAATATACGTGAAAATAATTTGTTTATTAAAATTCAAACAAATGTAATCCTGATTATGAGTTTTAAAAAAAGTTTAACAAGTTGTTGTGAATTTGTCTAAACCAAAGGAGCCTTCAACGAAAAATACTAATTTTCTTGCATTTTTCTTGCATGGTTAAAAACGACCGCTTACATTTGCCGCGTTATTCAAATCCGATAGCATTTTTTAAAACCAATTAATTCGTCATGTCAAAAAATACAGAGAAAATAGCGCAAACGGAGTCCAATTTGCATCAAACAATGCGTTTTGGCACGAAAGCCATTCATGCGGGCATCGAACCCGACCCTTCAACAGGGGCAATCATGACTCCGATTTATCAAACTTCTACGTATGTGCAATCCGCGCCAGGACAGCATCAAGGCTACGAGTATGCCCGTACTCAAAATCCAACACGTCATGTTTTGGAAAAAAACTTGGCGGCTCTGGAAAATGGTACGGATGCGATTTGCTTTGCATCTGGATTGGCAGCGATGGATGCTGTGATTAAATTGTTGAAATCGGGTGATGAAATCATCTCTTGCAATGATTTATATGGTGGTTCTTACCGTCAAATCGTGCGCGTTTATGAAAAATTTGGTTTGAAATCCAAATTTGTGGATATGAGCGATATGAAATCTTTGGAAAAAGAAATCACGCCCGCGACCAAATTGTTTTGGATTGAAACGCCTACCAATCCCATGTTAAACTTAGTGGATATTGAACAAATTTGCAAATTGGCAAAAAAACATAATATCTTAACGTGTGTGGATAATACGTTTGCGTCTCCCTACTTGCAAAATCCATTGGATATGGGCGCGGATATGGTATTGCATTCGGCAACGAAATATTTAGGGGGGCATTCGGATGTGATTCATGGTTGTGTGGTGGTCAAAACAGATGAATTATCGAAACAATTGCATTTTATTCAGAATGCGAGTGGGGCGGTTCCTGCGCCACAAGATTGTTTTTTGATATTAAGAGGAATTAAAACATTGCATTTGCGGGTGCATCGGGCTTGTAAAAATGCGAAAAAAATTGCCAAATTTTTAGAAAATCATCCTAAAATTGACAAAATTTATTATCCTGGTTTAAAAAGTCATCCGCATCATGAGTTGGCTGCCAAGCAAATGCGCAAATTTGGGGCAATGCTTTCTTTCGATTTAAAAGGCGGAAGTGTTGAAGATGCGTATAAAGTCTTGAGTGGGACAAAAGTTTTCGCCTTAGCGGAGTCGCTTGGTGGGGTTGAGTCGTTGATTGGGCATCCTGCGTCTATGACGCATGCGAGTATTCCAAAAGCAGAACGCATGAAAGTGGGTTTGACGGATTCATTGATTCGATTGAGTGTCGGCGTAGAGGATATTGAGGATTTGATTGCAGATTTAGAGCAAGCATTAGCCTTAGTTGAAATCAAAGAAGTGAAAAAAGAGAAAAAGCAAAAGATTGAAAAACAAGCAGATACGATAGTAGCTGTTTAATAATATGTTATTTGAATTAGGAATGAAGGACGCATACATCCTTCATTCCTAATTCAAATAAAGTTAAATAATTGATTTTGAACGATTTATATTTTATGCAGCAGGCTTTCCGCGAAGCAACATTGGCTTTTGAGGAAGGTGAAATTCCAGTAGGAGCCGTTGTCGTGTGCCAAAATCAGATTATTGCAAGAGCGCGTAATCAAACAGAATGTTTAACAGATGTCACAGCTCATGCCGAAATATTGGCAATAACGGCTGCATCAGCGTATTTAGGCAGCAAATATTTAGACGAATGTACTTTATATGTCACCCTTGAACCCTGTGTCATGTGTGCAGGTGCATTGTCATGGGCGCAATTGGGCAGATTAGTGTATGCCGCCGCAGAAGCCAAACGCGGTTTTATGCGTTTTGGAAAAGGTTTATTACATCCCAAAACCCAAGTAGAATTTGGTTTAATGGGCGAAGCATCTGGTCAATTATTGAAAGATTTTTTCAGACAAAAACGGATTTGAATCCTGTTTGAATCAGGAATAAAGGAATTTAAGGAATGAAGGAAGCAAATACTTCCTTCATTCCTTAAATTCTCTCATTCCTGATTCAAACAGGATTTTAATTCAAAGAATATTGCCAACCTTCACTATCCATATAGCGCAATAAATTCGTATCAATTTTAATATTTTTATCAAGCGAATACAATTTCAAAAATAAATGATTGGTCGAATCTTGAATTTGAATCCGCAATTTGTTTTTACCTTTGAATTTATCACAAAAAAGCGTCATCGTTTCAATGAAATCGCTTGTAATGCGTTCCAATGGAATCACAATGGTCACATTATTCACCAAATTATCGACTGAAACACTTTCTAATAATTTAACAGATGTGATTTTTAATTCATATTCGGTACTATTGTAACGCGTTTTGTATTCAGCCTCAATATAGACGGAATTACCTTGTTTCAAAATAGGTCCATGCCGCGCATAATCATCGTTGAACAACGTAAATTCGGCTGAACTCCTGTAATCTTGAATCGTAATCGCGCCCCAAGGAGTCCCTTTTTTAGAAATTCGTTCATTCACCGCCGTTACGAAGGCTGCAATTTTGACTTTTTGATTTTTAAAAAACTCTAATTTATCCAAAGAATACTTTTCCAAAACCTTGACTTGCATTCTAAAATCATCTAATGGATGCCCGCTTAGAAAAATGCCCACAACTTCTTTTTCATAATTCAATTTTTCAATCAAATTCCATTCTTCTACTTTCGGAATCGCGGGAGGAGCCGTCATTATGGCATTGGAACCGCCCCCAAACAACGAAACTTTGGCTTCATCTTTCTGCGATTGATACGCATTGCCATACTTGATGAGCATTTCAATAAAAGTCGTCGTACCATCTGGTTTTGAGAAATAAGTAGCCCGAGTCAACCCAAAACCATCCATTGCACCCGCGTAAACCAACGATTCAATCACTTTTTTGTTAATAGTCCTTGAATTAGAACGCGTTACGAAATCAAAAACATCTTTATAGATGCCATTTTGCTTCCGTTCCTCAATCAAAGCAGCAACGGCGGCTTCGCCAACGCCTTTTGCGGCGGTCAAAGCATATCGAATTTCCCCTTTTTTATTCACTGTAAAGGTCACATCACTCTCATTTACATCAGGACTCTTGACCGCAATGCCCATACTGCGACATTCTTCCATGAAAAAAGTGATTTTTTCAAGATTGCCCTGACCATGTGTCAAAACAGCCGCCATATATTCGCCCGGATAATGCGCTTTCAAATAACCCGTCTGAAAAGCCACAAATGCATAACATGTTGAATGCGATTTATTGAACGCATAAGATGCAAAGGCTTCCCAATCCGTCCAAACTTTCTCACAAATGGGTAATGGATGTCCATTTTTTTCACAACCTGCTAAAAATTTGGGTTTCATTTTGTCCAAAACGGCAAGTTGCTTTTTTCCCATAGCTTTACGCAAAACATCTGCATCGCCTTTTGAGAAATTTGCCAACTTTTGGGACAAAAGCATCAAATCCTCTTGAAATATACAATTATGTAATATGATATTATTGCCTATGAAGTTATGGATGTCTGCAACTGTAATATCATACACCAATTCTTCACCAATTGGCACAATATGTTTGATTTCAACCCATCGAACATTACTATTTTGCCGTGTTTGTACTAAATCTAATTTTTCAGAAACATATTCTATAACATTTATAGGTATTCTTGGAAGTATCCGCCGTTTTGGAAGTAAATGTTGTCTATCAAAACCATACTCATCCATGAATCCACGATAAGTACCTTGCCAAGAATCTTTAAATTCCATTAAAAAGACTTCCCGTGAAACACTATCATGTTGTTCGATACCTGTAAATTGACTTTCTTGATGCATCGTTTTGGCTATTAAATGCGGCGCAATTAAATCACGAAAATCTTTCAGATTATAAACGGTGATTTGATAAGCCGTCATTTCCATTTCACGACGGTTATTATAATATTTAGCTTCATACGTAGTTGAATGAATACCAATTCTTAGTAACAAAGTTTGAATATCAATAGCGATTTGTTTTGAAATCGTTTTGATAAAACATAACCTTTTTCCAATATGTCCGTCACAATCCCAGTAAGATGCTAAGAAAAATGCAATATCTTCATTACTCAGTTTGAAAACAAAGTGCGGAATAAATTTTGTATCAGAAGTACATCCCCCTTTCATCGTTTTCAAGCCCCAATTGCGTAAAGCAGTAACCAATGAATTCGTTTCGTGATATTTTGCTTTATGGGTTCCTGCTACCATTACTCGAGTAACTTCTCGGATTTGCATTAAAGTACGCGGTTCAAGTCGTTCAAAACCACTTAAACAATTTATATATTCATCCAAAAGGCGTTGATCTTTTGAAATAAATTCTGCTGTTGAACCAGAACCACTCATCGCACCATCTGCTAACAAATACGCCAAAACACGTAATTGGCGGCGGTCATGCTGCTCTGTTTGTTCTAATTTGAGTTGTCTTGGCGTTGCAATAAAATCACCAGCTTTTAATTTACCGATTTCCTGCCAACCACTTTCCGTTAAAACGCGATGGTCGGGAGTCATTTTTACTGTACTACCATTGTTTAATTTAACTTCAACAACTGCTTTTTTGCCATTACAAACCCAATGTGTAATCGGCGCAATTTGCGCATTCAATTGATTATCAACGCCTTGTACATAATATTCACCAACTCTATTTTCGAGAGAATCTATTCGAGCGCGTTCACCTGTTTTGGGATTGTAAATCAAGGTATCGCCCGTAACGCAGATGCCATACGTTTCATGCAAAAATTCCTCCATTGCATCTAAATCATATACAACTTTCTCGCGTCCATGCTTTCGGTTAATATAATTGGGAATATATTGCAACGGGCCAGGACGATACAAGGCATTCATTGCAATCAAATCTGCAAACTTATCGGGTTTCAAATCACGGAGATGTTTTTGCATCCCTGGACTTTCAAATTGGAACGTCGCATTGGTTTCGCCGCGCTGATATAATTGATATGTTTTTTTATCATCTAATGGAATTTCATCAATATCCAGTGTAATTCCATAATTTTCTTTAATCAATTTGAGCGCGTCGCGCATAATACTGAGCGTTTTCAACCCCAAAAAGTCCATTTTGATAACGCCCGCATCTTCAATAATCGAACCTTCAAATTGGGTTATCAACAATTCCGTCTCTTTCGACGTGTAAACAGGTATAATATCAGTCAAATCTTTGGGCGCGATGATAATGCCCGCCGCATGAATGCCCGTACCGCGCACAGAACCTTCCAAAATCAGTGCTTCTTTCAAGACTTTGGCGCGGTCATCATCGCCTTCCAAGATTTCGCGCAAGGCTTTGGCATTTTCAATGTCTTCGGGAATTAGATTTTCTTTTTCAGACAAAGAACCTTCTCCATAAATCGGGGCAGTCAACAATCGATTGAGTTTAATACCTGGTTTATCTGAAACGAGTTTGACCATGGCATTCGCCTCCGACAATGGCAAATCCAAGACGCGGGCAACGTCTTTGATACTCATTTTGGCAGCCATTGTGCCATAAGTCGTAATTTGCGCAACTTGTTGTTTTCCATACTTTTGCACGACATAATCAATCACTTTTTGACGACCTTCATCATCAAAATCCGTATCAATATCGGGCATGGATTTACGGTCAGGATTCAAAAAACGTTCAAAAAGTAAGTTGTATTTAATCGGGTCAATATTCGTGATGCCGATGCAATAGGCAATCGCACTGCCTGCTGCAGACCCACGGCCAGGACCTATGAACACGCCTAAATCCCTTCCCGCCTTAATAAAATCCGCCACAATCAAGAAGTAACCCGCAAAACCCATCGTCCGAACGG
>JBDLWG010000352.1:0-3660 GCA_039804385.1 Bacteroidota bacterium | reverse complement strand
TACACTACTAAGCGTGTAGAATTTTAATACATAAATCATTGATTTTCAATCCCGAAGGGATGTTACTTTAGTAAAACTTGATGGAGCCCCGCCTCCGATCGAAGTCCCGAAGGGACGGCACTTGGGTAACCCGATGGAATGTCGTCCCTTCGGGACTTCGAGTGGAGGCGAGACTCCAGCGCGTGTTACCAACGTAACATCCCTTCGGGATTAAAAATCAATGACTTATGTATTAGAATTCTACACGCTTAGTAGTGTAAATTGATTTTAAATCATAAATTTAGAAAATTTTTGATTTCAATTAAAAAACAGATTGTTTAAAAAAGTGCGCCAAGTTGGAACTTGCCGCACTTTGTGCTTGATTTTTTGATTTCAATGAAACGAGATGCGTTCCAAAAATAAAACTACTGCATTCCTGTACGCACGATTTTCAAAGCGCGACTATGCCGCCCATCTGCCACGATTTGCGCCATATAAATGCCTGCCGACAAAGGTGTATCCAAATGCAAGGTGCCTTGTAACGCTCGAATCGGTTGCGACCAAACGACTTTTCCTAACACATCGTATAAAATCAAATTAGCTTTTTCAAAAGGTTCAAATAATTGATAATCAATGTTTAAATCTTTTGAAAAGGGATTGGGATAGGCTTTTAAATCCATTTTTGCCGCAGGTTCAATCACGGCATTTGCCAACGCATCATAAAAAACAAAACTATCAATTGCCGCTTCCACAACATGTCCGGGCAATACATCCGCCACTCTAAACGAAATCCGCGCCTGAGTCGGGCGCAAAGGACGCAACGAAATAATCCCAGAAGATTGCCATCGACTCGCCGAAGTAAGAATGGTTTTGACAATCGTATCGCGCCATAAACCATTGATTAACAAGGAGATCGTTGCCGTTAAGGTATCATTCGGTGTGCCTGTACCTCCTCCATCATAAAACCAATACGCAAAACGCAGTTCTGGCGCACGATAATTCATACAAGGCATCAAGGGAGAAGTCAAAGTCGTATAACCATCATCCAAATCGTCAAAACCTGCTGTACCGCCACCATTGCCTGTCATATAGCACATATCACCTATATCATTGGGATAATCATTGCCCGGATTGCAAATATCCGCCCCATTTAGGGTTTGAATCGGGACGCTGCGCACCCACATGCCTCTCGGCGCAGTGCTTTGAACCGTCCAACCAAAATCGCCCCAAAAGTCGTCTTGATAGCCTTCCGATAATATCAAACGCAAGCCTGTCGTATTACCATTTACATTGATATTCAATGCTTTATGTTTATAACCCCATGCACCTGCGACGATTTGATAGTTATCAACCAACACGTTATTGACCACAAAATTGCCCAAACTATCGCTTGAAAATTCATAAGTTGCCTCTGCACCGATAAGTTTTAATTTACTTGGAAGTCCTCTACCGACCCAATTTCCAAAAAAATCACCCATAACCGTTTGTCCCGAAACGGAAACCAACGGTTTGCGCACTAATTCGACGGTTTGTGTGTTCACAATCCCGTTTGTCAAGGAAACCGTAATCGTTTTGGGATAGTAACCTGCCACTGAAAAGGTCGCCGTAACCGTTCCTGCGGTCACTTGCCCCGTGTAAAACTCGCCGCGTGCATTGGATTTGGCGCGTTTATCGGGGTCGGTGGAGTTGATTTTGACCAAAACACCCGAAATCGGACTCCGTGTCAACGAGTCGATGACCAAACCTTCCAAATAACAAGCGCGTTTATATTGCGGACTTAACACATATAAAACACCTTCCATGTTGGATGCTACAATCGTCCCAGACGGAAAAAAAGGAAACACGCCCCAAGTCCCCATAAAGCCATTGCCCGCCCCTTGTGGATAACAATCATAATCGCCCACTTGTACCAAATTTTGAGGTCGATGTGCGTCTGTAATGGTGAAACCATCTTTGTACCAAGAAGTTACAGCGTAATCATTTTTGATATGTGTGTTATGCACAATCGAACCAGAGCCAGGATTGCTCTGAATTTTGTCCAATAACCGAATCGCTGCTGGATTGGTTATATCATAAGCTGCCAAAAAAGAATTACTATTTTCATCTGTTGTGAGCAACGCACGCCTATCATCTGTCAACCAAGTGTTATGTGTAAAGGTTGTTGGAGTCGGTTGCGTTGCCAAAACGATTGGATTTGCCTTGTTTCGGAAGTCAATGATGGAAAAATAACCCGCATTGATGTGTCCACCCCACAATGTATCGTTGTGAACATAGCCATCATGGATGTAATTGGTTGCATATTGACCCGCATATTTGGGATTAAATGGGTCGGGTGCTAAATTTAAAACCACCGCACCGCCATTTGCAATGCCAGTTGTCCCATACAAGTACGCAAATCCGCGCAACGTATCAATGTGCAACGCATGAATTTTGTCCAAACGAGCCGCAATGATGCTATCGCCTGTGTATTGACGCACCGCCAAAGTCGTATCAGGCAAATTCGATAAATTTACGATTTGTAAACCAGTTCCACCTTCGGAAGTTACATATGCAAAATTTTTATAGACTTTAATTTCTTTCCAAAGATTATTGACACCTGGAATTTGTTTAATCGTGCGCGGCATATCAGGATTCGTAATATCGACGATAATCATCCCTAAATTTGCGCCGAGTAAGGCATATTCGCGCCCATTTTTCGTGTAACCGCAAATATTCGCTAAGGTCTGATTCGGATAAGTGACTTGTGAGCGAAAACGCACATTGGCATTCGCATTTTGTGCAAATGATTGATTTGCAAGGCTTAATGAAATTAAAAATAAATAAGTAAGAATGAAATATTTCATTTGAGATAAAGATAGGTTGGTAATTTTTTTTAAAACAAATTATACTTGCTAAAAGATTGATTTTCAAGATTGAATAACGTTTTGTATAACGTTTTGTATAACGTTTGGAGGGTTTCAAACCCTCCAAACGTTGTTGTTAAAACTTGTTGTTAAAACTTATTGTTAAAACTTGTTGTTAAAAATTGTTGTTAAAAATTGTCGTCAGCTATTTAGAGTTAACGACTTATTACGCGCCTTTTTTAAGGGTCAATTCGATTTGTCCACAATGATGCGCATTATGATTCATAATCATTGCAATCCCTTGAAAAGGCGTTTTTTCTCCAAAAACAGTGGTTTTGGGCTGATGCCAATCCGCTTCAGGCATTGTTTTGATGACGTTTAATAATAATTCGTTGCCCGTTTGCATCAATTGTTGCGTTTCCGCAAGGTCGTAAGCGCGTCCATCGTCATTCGGAACGCGAAGTGTCAAGGGTTTGCCATAAGGCAAACTTGTTGCGGTTCCAAAAAACATTTTGGATAACATAATTTGCGCTTCCGCAATATGGCGCATGTAAAAACCAACCGTACCTGCGGCGGCATGAATGCGAAACGCGCTATTTTCTGCGGTCATTTTGGTTAATAAACCATTGACTTTCAACGCATTCATTTCAAAAAGGGGTGCTAAAACCGATTGTATCATTTTTTTATTAAAATTATTAATTAACCCAAGTTGTGCGGTAGGCGGCTTCGCCGCCGAAAAGAGGGAGATGGGGGCGTGTGTGTTTTGTTTTTTTGAATGGGGCTTTGCCTCATTCAAAAAAACAAAACACACACGTCCCCATCTCCCTCTTTTCGGCGG
>JBDLWG010000351.1:0-4987 GCA_039804385.1 Bacteroidota bacterium | reverse complement strand
AAGGCGGTTCGTATTCGGCATTTTTGCAAAATCTGATTATGTCTATACTGTTTATTGCGATGTTTATTCAAAGACAAGGCAGTGAAGGACAAAATTTGACGATTGCCATCAACAAATTTATCGGAACGCTGACCCCAACGATTTTGGTTGGCATCGTAGGATTACCCGCGTTTGGAAAACCAAATCTTTTTATCTTGGTTATAGGGATACTGGTGGCTCTTTTTGATTTGATTTATATTGGGATGCTTTTGAAGGAAGACAAAATGATATTGGGCAACCGCTAATATACACAACGGATTGCGGATTTGGGAATGCGGATTGCGGAATCCGTTGGTAATCAACTGATTCCGAAATTCGCATTCCCAAATCAGTTGTGTATTTATGACGGAAAGCATTTTAGGAACGCTCAAGACAAGGCTGTTTGACCCTTGAATTTAAAAAAGAATGGTATTTTTGTCGTCGTTTTTAGCATTTGAAATTGACCTAAACAGCTTACCAGACTTTATTGAAATTCTCTTTTGGACAACACGTTGTGACCCAACTATAGCAGAATACATTTTCTTATTTGACATAGACGAACAAATTCAATTTCATTTATGTAAATACGGAAATCTCCATCTGATAGAATACAATAAAGAGCAACTTACGGAAGATAAACTAAGCCAACTCGGTTGGACAATTATTGTTGGACAAGAATTTGACAACTTTACAGAAAGCGGAAATATAGAAGGGCGGAAATTTAAACGATGACAAGTTTATCCAAGCAACCCCAAAATAGCAACGAAAGCACCAACGATTTCCAAAATTAGGAGTGCAATGGCTTAGGAAGACCGCACACCATAGCATTTCAGTTTGGTTTGATGGAAAAAGAAGTCATTGAACGGATGCGAACGCAGCTGAAACGGAGTCGTTTTGAAAGGTGGCGCAAACGCATGAAAGGGCGCGCCACCATACACCAAAACAACGTTTAGCTCGTTTGACTTACGCCAAACCTCATCGTTTTTCAACTGAAATTGCTTGCCGTTGTTTCTAACGTGATATATTGGGCAATACTTCGCGCATGATGGTTTTGGGATATAATGGGAAAACGGATTGAGCTGATCAGGCTGATCCGAACGAATTTTTTTTTGGCAATTTCAGTTCGATAGCTTTAAATTGCATTTCAGCAACCCCATTTTCACGCAAAATGTCATTCAATCGAGATTGAAACAAAAGGTAAATAGGACGGATCATAAACCATAATATAATGACTACTGCCCTTCGATTTTATCAGATTTTTATTGAATTCTACGAAATCAAACGCCGTTTGAAATTGATTGTGATACGTTGCTTCGTTGTACGATCCATAATTAAAATTCACTCGACCACGAATCCCCATAAATAAAGGAATCAAATGGATCAGCAAATCACGCTTCCGCTTGTTTACATTCGGCATTTGACTTAATATTGCACTCACAAAGGTGGCTACAGTCATCTTATTAGGAATTTTTTTCGTTGATTAGGAATTTTTCTTAATCAACGTTTTTTTTAGCCAAACCTTTTAACAGGACAATCTTTTTTTCACGAACCATTGTTTTACAAAAGAACCTTTTTTTTCACGAACCATTGTCTCTATTCAAAGCCTTAAAAAATATCTTCTGAGTTTTCAGTATATTTTATTAATTTTCAATAACTTAAGTATTAAAATAATTAAGCCTTACGCATATTTCAGTATTGAGTGTGTATTTTAAAAAAAAAGTTGATACAAATGCTTTTGATACAAATGACAGGTTTAAGTGGCGCGGGCAAATCAACGATTAGCCAAGCGGCAAAAAACATACTAACCCAATTGGGTTTCAAAGTCGAACTACTCGACGGTGATGATTACCGCCAACACCTTTGCCGCGATTTAGGTTTCTCAAAAGCGGACAGATTGGAGAATATCCGTCGCTTGGGTTTTGTCGGTTTGACCTTGGCAAAACACGACGTGATTGCCATACTCGCCGCCATCAATCCTTACGAAGAAGCGCGGGCGGCATTGCGCCAAAAGAGTCCTAATGTCAAAACGGTCTTCGTGGATTGCCCCCTCAGTATCACCACCGAGCGCGATACAAAAGGACTCTATCGAAAGGCGCTTTTGCCCGACAATCACCCCGAACACATCGGACATTTCACGGGCATCAGTGACCCTTACGAGCCGCCTTTGAATCCTGATTTGATACTCGCAACACATACACAATCCATTACAGATTCGACGGCAGCACTCGTGGCTTTTATTTTAAAAAGCATTCACTAAGTAATGAGTAAATAATAAGTAAGTCAACTTTTTCTTTTTTTTAACACATAGGCACATAGGACACATAGTTTATGACTTAAAAACGGGTGTTTTAAAGCGTTTTTTATTTAAAACTATGTGTCCTATGTGCCTATGTGTTAAAAAATAAAATCCTTTAATTAGACCATTTTATTATTTACGTGTTACTCAATATTATAAACAAAATACAATATTGAGACTGAAAGTATAATACACCCGTTTATCTTGCACCCGAAAATAGCTTACATATAAACCGTGCTATCAAATAGCTGCATTTTCTTTTATTTCGTATGAAACCACCTAAAATCCTATTAATCGGCTGGGACGCAGCCGACTGGAAAATCATCAATCCACTCATTGATGCAGGGCTGATGCCGAACCTACAACGCCTCATGGAAAACGGTGTTGTGGGCAATTTAGCAACCCTTGACCCCGCTTTTTCGCCGATGTTGTGGACAACAATTGCCACAGGCAAGCGACCTTATAAACATGGCGTTTTGGGTTTTACGGAACCACATCCCAATGGTAAAGACGTGCGCCCCGTGCAAAGTACCTCGCGGAAGACGAAAACGTTGTGGAACGTCTTTACGCAGTGCGGTTTGAAAAGCCACGTTGTCGGTTGGTGGCCCAGTCACCCTGCCGAACCCATCAATGGCATTTCCATTTCTAATTTTTACCAAAAGTCCATTCCAAAACCCGATGCGCCGTGGTTTGGTCTGCCCAAAAACGCGGTCTATCCTGCCGACCAAGCCAAACGGTTTTCTGATTTATTGATTACACCAGAAGACCATTTGACCATTGCCGACATCGCGTTTTTTGCGCCCGACCATGAAAAGGCAGACGAAAAGGGGCAACAACGCTTGGCAGCCATTGCCCGCGTGACTGCCGATTGTGGGTCTATCTACAATGCAGGTTTGGACATTTTGAGAAAGGAAGAATGGGATTTTGCGGCTATTTATTTCGATGCCATTGACCACTATTGTCATGGTTTTATGAAGTACAACCCGCCGAAACGTCCGCATATTGCTGAACACGAATACCAATTGTTCAAAGACGTGGTGCGCCAAGGGTATATCCTACACGATATTTTCTTGGGCAATCTGTTAGCCGAAGTCGGTGACGAGGTGACGGTGATGCTGATTTCAGACCATGGGTTTCAGCCCGACCATTTGCGTCCTAAACGCATCCCGACTGAACCCGCCGGTCCCGCCGCCGAACACAGTCAATACGGTATTTTCGTCCTTAGTGGACAAGGTATCAAAAAAGATGAATTGGTGTTTGGGGCTTCCCTTTTGGACATTACGCCCACTATTTTAGCCCTCATGGGTTTGCCGATTGGCGAAGATATGGACGGCAAAGTATTGACTTCGGTCTTTGAAACCCTGCCCGAATTGGACTATATTCCTTCATGGGACGCTATTCCAGGGGAAGCGGGTCTGCACACGCTCGACGAAGCCGACGAAGCCGACGAAGCCGACGAAGAAGCAACGCAAGAAGACGACCAAGAAGTATTGAAACAATTGGTTGATTTGGGCTATATCGAACCGCTTGACGCGGATAAAGAAAAAGCCTACGAAAGCACCTACGATGAGTGTCAATACAATTTGGCGCGGGCGTATATTGACGGTGGCAAATTGGACGAAGCCTTGCCGATTCTGCAAAAACTGCACGCAAAAGACCCCATTCAAGGTCGTTTTGCCTTTCGTTTGGCTGCCATTTATGAATTGAAAGGGCAAATCACCGAAGCACGCGCCCTCATTCAAGGATTGAGAGACAGCGAAACTTTTGATGAAAAAGCATTGGACTTGATAGATGCCAGTCTTTTAATCGGCGAAAACAAAGGACGCGAAGCCTTGCCTATCTTGAAGCGATTGGAAGGACGTATTGCGCCCGAAGAATCGCGTTTGTACTTACAGTTGAGCAAGTGTTATCTACAAATCAATCGTTTGGAAGCCGCCGAAGAGATGTTGCTCAAAGAGTTGGCGGTTGATTTTGACCAACCCGAAGCCCACCGTTTGTTGGGGGTTGTGCGTTTTCAAGATGGGCGTTATCCAGAAGCGGCAACTGCCCTTTTAGATTCTTTGGCACTCAACTATTATCAACCCAATACGCATTGCAATTTAGGTCAAGCCCTCTTCTACAAAGGCGATTACGAAGCCGCAGCAAAGGCGTTTGAAATGTCGTTGCGTTTGTTGCCCGAACTGAATATGTCGCGCAAAATGTTGGTCTATCTCTACGATAAACAACTCAACGAACCCGAAAAAGCGTTAGAACACGCCCGTAAGTTTGAGGAAATCAACCAAGAACAAGGCACAATCACCATTGTTTCGGGTTTGCCCCGTTCAGGCACATCGTTGATGATGCAAGCCTTACACGCGGGCGGACTCGATGTTTTTGTGGATGAAGAACGCCCTGCCGACGACAACAATCAGAAAGGCTATTACGAACATCAGTTGGTCAAAAAATTGGCGCAGAACAAGACGTGGTTGCCCGATGCTGTCGGAAAGGGCGTAAAGGTCATTTCGCATCTTTTGCATCATCTTCCCCCACGCTATAAATACAAAATCGTTTTCATGGAACGGCATCTGTTCGAGATTACAAGTTCACAACAAAAAATGCTCAAACGATTGGGCAAAAAAGGCGCAAAGGACAGCGAAACCTTCAATGCCCCTTTGTATGTGAAGTTTGAACAGC
>JBDLWG010000350.1:0-12691 GCA_039804385.1 Bacteroidota bacterium | reverse complement strand
GCAAGTTTTTTTTTGCGCTACTATCATTGATTTGACTTAACTTTGCGCAAAAAAGCATCATGCACACGAATCAAAAATCTAAATTTAAAGCAATATCTCTTTTTTCGGGTTGTGGCGGTATGGATGTCGGCGTTGTGCAGGCAGGTTTTGAACTATTGGCTTGCGTCGAAATGGATCCGTATGCTTGTGAAAGTTTGCGGACGAATATTCATCAAAATGGAGATGAAACCCAAGTTTTTGAACAAGATATTCGTCAAATCAATCCAAAAGATTGGATGGCAACCTTCAATCTCGTTGCAGGTGAATTAGATTTGCTGTGTGGCGGTCCACCTTGTCAAGCCTTTTCGCAAATTGGCAAGCGGCATAGTTTGAAAGATGATAGAGGATTATTACTTTTTGAAATGGTTCGTTTTGCTGCGGCATTTCGTCCGAAGGCTCTGATGATTGAACAAGTTAAAGGATTGTTGAGTGCTGAGGATGAAAATGGTAAAGTTGGGGGCGTTTTTGAAACCTTGATTCATCAATTAGAGGCATTGAATTACATTCCGAAATGGAAAGTCGTCAATGCTGCCGAATATGGTGTACCGCAATTGCGGCAGCGTGTTTTCATTATTGCGACTCAAAAATCGAATGATTTTCAGTTTCCGCTTCCAATAAATGGCGATTCCAAAAAATCAGGACTCCTTTTTAGTCTAAAACCGTATAAAACCGTCGGTGAAGTGATTCGGGATTTAGAGAAACCGTATCTATTGAATGGAAAAATTCCAGAAAATAGCCATTTGGATGTGACTCCTGATGGAGACCGTTTTAGAATTAAAGGCGTGTCGGAAGGTGGGCATTTGTCGGGCGAACTGCATCTTCCGATTGAACAGCGAAAAGGTTTGACCAAAAAAGATACGACAAAATTCAAACGGCTCTCTCGGACAGCACCTTCCAATACATTGCGTTGTGGAGAAATCTTTTTTCATCCTTTGGAAGACCGATATTTAACGCCGCGTGAATATTTGCGTATTCATGGCTATCCGAACGATTATATTTTAAAAGGTCCGATTCGAGGGCGTTCTGGACAAGCGAAATTCCTTGATCAACATCGCCAAGTGGCAAATTCTGTTCCGCCGCCTGTTGCAAAAGCGTTAGCAATGGCTCTTTGTGAAATTTTAGAACCTAAAACTCAATATGCCCAAAATCTTTGAATTATTTGGATTTCCATTACAAATCCAAACGGACGAAGCAATCGCTTGTCGCAAATCAGCTACTTGCCCCTTCATGGGTGGCGAATGTGATGGCGGTGGAAATCGCTATGCATCCCAAATTGATTTGAAAACCAATGAAAATCTACAAGATTTTTTTGAAAATCGCAAATATGTTGCCTCTGGAGTCTGTTCGATTCAATTGAAAGATTATGAAGCACCTTGGATCGTATGTCCGCGTCGTTTGTTGGTGTTAGGCAATGAAAAAGCAACAAACAGAGCTAATCAAACGAATACTGAAAATCAGCTTTTGAAATTAATGGATTATCCCATTGGAACCCAATTAGGTGTTTGGTCGGAAGTAAAATTGATGATAGCAGAAACGTCGGATGATGGTGATAAATCCTTCCATTATACATTTGATTATGTGATTATGGCAATTGGTAAAGTCAGTGAAGTGGCAATTGTTCAACTTTTAGGCGGAAATTGGTCAACTTGGCGCAAATTATTGGAAAAAGTAGGATATTCTATTATTCGACAGGATAAACTTGATTTTGTAGAAAACTTTCCGATTGGTGTACCTTATATTGTTGAAATTATGACTTCCAGTACTTCTGGTGGGAATAAA
Organism: Bacteroidota bacterium; assembly: GCA_039804385.1. GTDB lineage: Bacteria > Bacteroidota > Bacteroidia > Chitinophagales > Saprospiraceae > JAAFJT01. Next base: position 10,873 of record JBDLWG010000350.1, on the reverse strand, counting down.
TTGAATCGAACCACCATTCCACAAGCATTTGAAGATGCCATTTTGGGTAAACCGCACCAAGCACCAAATATCAATAAACGACAAGTTTGGGCGCGTATGGTGAGCCAACTCATTGTAAAATCGGAAGTTGCGATGAATTGGGGAGGGAAAGCATTGTGGTTGATTCAAGATAATTTAGCAGATTACATCACAGCTTCGACTGCCTTGAATTTGAAAAAATTTAAGGCTGAAACGTTGTCAGAAGTGAATTTATTGAGTTTTAGTTATGTGGACGCGTCATTGAATCCGACAGGTGTTATTGAATTGGAGTTGCGGAACCTTTTTTCGGGACCCATTTCCGCAAACGCAAAAGATGCAAAACCCAGTTTTTCAGACATGATAAGAACGCCTTTGCTGCCACCAATACAAAATTTAATACGGCGTTTAGTTGAAAGTAAGCCCATAAATCAACTTGAAATCAAAAAATAGCCTTTTGCCGATGAAAGTTTAACGCCGACTTCTAAATCAGTGGTGATTACGATGAAGAAGGCTGCGAAATCGTAATGTATTGATTTATAATTCATTATTCAAACTTACTGTTGGTTTAGAACCCATAGTAAGTTTGAATAATGATCATTCATATTGATAATAACTTATCCAATCTCTCAAAGTTTTGACCAATAAATGCATCGTTGTACTCGGGTTTTGGCTTATTCTAATGAAATTTTACCTTTTTTTGCCATACAAATCCTCCATTTTAGCGTTAAACGAACCTAACATTGGAATTGCGCCATAGCGACCTTCCAAATATCTTTTTTCCTTATCCGAATCCATGCGTTCCGACAACGCATTATGATATTGCATATATTTGAAATCCGATTCCAAATCATTGGTTTGAATAAGAAACGCATCCTAACATTCTATTTTTTGATTTTATTGGAAAAATAAAAATATTTTAAACGATTTGTGTATATGGATTTGTGATTGTACTTTTGCAACAAATTAATCCAGTCAAGTGAAAAATAATCAAAATAATGATGAATCATTTACAAATAGAGATTGATAAGAAGCGAAAAGAAATATCAACCGATGGTTATCCAATGTCCATTGGCGAACTTGCAAGACTTAAATTTATTTCCCGACTGAAGGTTTTTAGATACCCAAAAATTATCAAGCATCGTCTATTTTTCTAACTTTTTTATGAAAAAACATAGCATTTCAATATGAAATTCATTACAATACTCTTTTTAGGGCTCTCTATCAATATTTTTGCCCAAAACAAGGACAACGCCAAACCTTTCGTAATCGGTGTCATTGACGAAATCCAATCCACCACATTAGGCGAGAAGCGGATTTTAAACATCTATCTGCCGGAAGGTTATACTACTAAAGACACCATAAAATACCCTGTTATTTATTTGTTAGACGGCGGGGCTGATGAAGATTTTATTCATGTTGTAGGCTTGGTGCAGTTCAATAGTTTTGAATGGATCAACCGATTGCCCAAATCAATTGTTGTGGGCATCGCCAATGTGGATCGAAAACGCGATTTTACGTATCCAACAAGCATTGAAAAAGATAAAAAAAGGTATCCGACATCGGGTCATTCAGCTAAATTTAGGGCGTTTCTGGAAAAGGAATTGCAGCCTTTTATAGCGCAAAAATATAAAACCAATGCGCAAAAAACGTTGATAGGCGAGTCCTTAGGTGGGCTTTTAGCAACAGAAATTTTGTTGAAAAAGCCAACGCTTTTTAACAAATACATTATCATCAGCCCGAGTTTATGGTGGGACGATGCGTCCCTTTTGAAACAATCTGCTGCTCTTTTGGACGCTCCATTTGACCAGCAAACAGACGTATATATAGGTGTCGGTAAAGAAGGACTTGCGCCAAGCGACCTTCCACATGTCATGGAAGTAGATGCCAATTTATTGGCTGAAAAAATTAAAAGTACGAAAAGCAAAAAGGTGAAAGTCTATTTCGATTATTTGCCCCAAGAAGACCATGCGACGGTTGGACATCAAGCGATTTTTAATGCTTTTCGGCTCTTGTATAACCTTCCCAAATGAAATAGCGGAAAATCGTAGCGTGAGAGACCGTATTCATTTTGACTTGATTGCTCCAAGTATCGATTTGGATACTTAGAGAAATGGATTCATTTTGACTTGATTTCTCTAAGTAAACCAAGTTGCACGGTAATGCCGCCTATGGCGGCAAAACGTTTTTTCAAGGGCGTGTGTGTTTTGTTTTTAAAATTTGGCGAAGCAAAATTTTAAAAACAAAACACACACGCCCTTATCTCCTTCTACCATTCGGGGTCTTTTTAAAATTTCTTGTAAAACAATGGATTGGATAGCTCTATTTCCACCTTAAGTAGTTTAATTTACTGACAACAACGTTTGGAGGGTTTGAAACCCTCCAAACGTTGTTGTCAGTAAATTAAACTACAATTCCTTACTTTTTGGATTCTTTGAGCAGAAGAATCCAAAAGTACGACAAAACAGTTGAAATTCAATCAATCAAATATTTTTCCCCTTTTCGCATCGCCCTAAAAAGCATGAACAACCAAAAGGCACTTGCCCCAATCGCTATTTTGACAGATTCTGGCGTGCCTGATTGTTGCCCCACAAAGCCAAAACCAATCGTCGCAATCAACAATAAAGCAAAAATCAATTGCTGCATGGCGCAGTACAACAAATGCGCCCCTTGTCGCACATCGGGATTGGAGACTTCTAACGCCCCTTTTTTTACTTTTTGCAACACTTGATGCAATTCATCAGGCAAACCAAGCGCAGTCGTAACATTGCGCCGCAACATGCCTTTTACCCAAGAGAAAATGCCTTCTTTGTCCCCCATTAAATATTGTTGTGCATGCGGGCGGATGACTTCTAACGGATTTAAATTGGGGTCAAGTGTGTTGCATAATCCCAATAATATCGTTATCATACGACTTAACAAAACATAATCTTTCGGAACTTGCACCGTTCCTGCAATGCCATTTAAACCAATTTCTTGTACAAATCGATACAGGCTATTGTCAAATGGGTCAATATCAATGTCTTTAAAATTCAAACCTTCCAAATTGACCTCATTTTGGAGGAAATTGCGCAACGCTGCCAACATTTTTTCCGCTACTTTTTCCGCTTCACTGCTTTGCGCAATGAAACCCATTAAATTTAATGCTGCGACCATCGCCGTTGTATCATTCCGAACCGCCGCTTCAATCAATTGTGGAATCCCTGTCAACAACGTTGGACTAATTGTTGCCACTGCGCCAAAATCCAAAAGCACCATTGTCCCATTTTGTTGCACCAAAATATTGCCAGGATGCGGGTCTGCATGGTAAAAACCATCCCGAAACAACATCAAACAATACGCTTTCAACAAATGAACCGCAAGATTTCGGCGGTCAATGCCCCAAACTTCTAATTGAAACAAATTAGAAATTTTCACCCCATCATGCCAAGTCGAAGTGATGACTTTGGAACTCGAATAAGCGCGATGCACTATCGGAACGGTGATGTCCAAATCCGTCCCAAGATTGGCGCGGACGCGTTCCATCGAATCGGCTTCTCGCGTAAAATCCAATTCTTCTTCAATCATCTTTCGCACTTGCGTATAAAGATAATCGACTCCTTTAATGTCGAAAAACCAAGCAAGGATGCGCGTCAAACGGCGAATAATTTCTAAATCAATTTGTGCAACAGCTTCAATATCAATATGTTGTACTTTTACAACGACTTCTGTACCATCGTGTAGGCGCGCTCGATGGACTTGTCCAATCGACGCAGCCGCCAATGGTTTGACCTCAAAAGTATCAAAAAGATGTTCAATGGGTTGCCCCAATTCGCGCAAAATCCGCGCTTTTACAGTTTCAAAAGGTCTTGGTGGCATTTGGTCTTGTAACCCTTCCAATGGTTTTTGGAACGATTCGGGCAAAAAATTGGACAAAATGGACAACATTTGACCCAATTTGACAAATAAACCTTTGAGTTCTAAAATCGCATCGCGCACACGTTCCGCATTGCGCACATGCAAAGGCAAAATCCGTGCGTCATACCAAGATTGACCCCCTATTTTTTTCAAAACCCATAATCGAAAATAACTCCACAAGACAACAACTGTTGTCCAGTAGGCTTTGCGCAAGCGAAAAGAGCGTCTATAAATTTTTTCTGTAACCATTCGGGGTCTTTTTTAAAATTTCTTGTAAAACAATGGATTGGATAGCTCTATTTCCATCGCCATCTATCTTTTTACGGCTATGGGCATGCGAATTGTTTTGGAGATTTATCCAAAAAACACCGCTTTTCATCTTAAAATTTACTTTCATATCGTTAAAAAGAACGACTTTTAACTTATTTTAATTGCCAAACTCAAAATATTGCTCATGTTGTTTTCAGAAATCACGCGTTTAGCATTCCAATCGGTGCGTTCCAATGCTTTGCGTTCTTCGCTCACTTTATTAATAATCGCTATTGGTATCATGGCGTTAGTGGGCATTTTGACTGCACTGGATTGTACATTATACACGATTACCTCGAATTTTAACAATATGGGCGCGAATACGCTCAGTATCGAACGCAAATTTGACAGTCCGCGCGGGAAACGCAAAATGGCTAAAGCTATTGGCAATCCCATTAGTTATAATGAGGCGATAGAATTTAAAGAAAGGTTTAATATGCCCGCCAAAGTGACGCTTTCCATCAATGCAGCAACTGGAACCACCGCACAATTCGGTGATACCAAAACGAATCCAACGATTCAAGTTTTAGGAATTGATGAAAATTATTTATCCGTAGGCGGTTATGAAATCGCTCATGGACGCAATTTTTCGGATATTGAAGTCCAATCAGGGGCGGCAAAAGTTATTTTAGGAGCTGAATTAGTCGATATTTTGTTTGATAAAAAGCCTGAAAAAGCGATTGGTGCCGATATTTTATTAAGTCATATTCGATATAAAGTGGTGGGCGTATTGCAATCGAAAGGTTCTGGCGGGGGCAGTCAGGGCGCGGATAGGATGGCAGTGTTGCCTTTGGAGAAGGCGCGGGAAATCTACGACACGAAAGGCAATGATTATCAAATTCAAGTGGCAGTGGTCCATTCAATTGATTTAGCACCTGCTGCTGCTGCGGCAACAGGACTTTTTCGCATCGTCCGAAAAACGCCTATCGGACGCGATGAAGATTTTGAAGTGCGCAAAAGTGATGGTTTATTGGATTTTTTGACGGAAAATACAGCCGCTTTGCGGATGGCAACCGTTGCAATTGGCTTGATAACGTTGTTAGGTGCAGCGATTGGTTTGATGAATATCATGCTGGTAACGGTTACTGAACGGACGCGAGAAATTGGCATTTCAAAAGCATTGGGCGCAACGAGTCAAAATATTCTTTGGCAATTTTTAATAGAGGCTATTTTAATTTGTCAATTAGGCGGCATTGTAGGCATTATATTGGGCGTTTTGATGGGCAATCTCGTTTCTTTGATTTTGAAAGGACCGTTTATCATGCCTTGGTTATGGATGTTTTTAGGATTAGTCACTTGCTTTGCGGTAGGACTTTTTTCGGGTTTGTACCCTGCGATGAAAGCGGCAAAACTGGACCCAATCGAATCATTGCGTTATGAATAAGTAGTTGGAATGAAAGAATTGACAAAAAGTTATATCAACTAAAATGTTGATTTTCAAGGCAGTATAACGTTTGGAGGGTTTCAAACCCTCCAAACGTTGTTATCGGTTCTTTAAATTTAACTCCTTAATTTTGAATCAAGAACAGGTATGCTTCCCGATTCAGTTGAAAACTAAAATGCAAACAGCATGTGCGGTAAGTTGCAACTTGCCGCACATTTTTCCACTACTTCGCATTTTAATTAAAACAAAAAGTATTATTTGGCATCGCGCATCAACTGCTCAAAGAACCAAATGCTATGTTGATAACTATCAATGGTTACTTGTTCGTCATGCGTATGGAAGCCGATCGGGTCTGTCACAGGACTAAACTTTATAATATTATCCGAAACATGCCCGAAATGTCGAGAATCGGTAGCACCAATCAACAAAAAAGGCGTTGTAATGACGTTCTCAAACGTTTGTTTCACGATTCGATTGATTTTTTGAAAACCGATTCCTTCCGTACTTGCCGCTTTAGAGCCTTCTGCAAAAGTGTTATTTCTGGGTTCAATCGTTACGCGGTCATCATGAATGATGGATTTGACCCGTTCCATAACCCATTTTGCACTATCGCCTGGCAGCAATCTGAAATTCGCAACGGCTGTTGCTATGGTTGGAACGATATTATCTTTGATGCCCGCATTGAACATCGTCGTCACCGAAGTCGTATGAATCATGGCTCTTGTCGTCGCCTTTTTATCGAAACCTTTGATAACCATGTTTTTAAACAACCATTGATTCGCAAATGCCATATTACTCGGAAACGCCATTTCAGGACCGAGATACGCCATAAAACCTTGAGTTGCAGGGTCGAAACGGGCTGGAAAAGGATTATCATGCAATCGAGTTAAAGCATTCATCAAAATATCAACCGCCGTTTCGGTTTCGGGCATGGAGGAATGTCCGCCCTTTTTCGTCACCGAAAACGCCAAAGATAGATAACCTTTTTCAGCTGTTGCCAATAATGCGACGGTTTTCTGAACGCCGGAAACCTTATCTTTGGTCAAAATACCGCCTTCATCAATCAACAAATCTGCCTTAATGCCGCGTGTTGCCAATAATTGGGCAATCGGAAGCGCACCTTTTTTGCCTCCAATTTCTTCATCATGTCCAAAAACAAAATAAATCGTGCGTTCTGGTTGGAAACCTTGTTGAAGCAGTTTTTCGGCAGATTCCAACATGCTAACCAAATTACATTTGTTATCAATCGCGCCTCTGCCATAGATAATACCGTTTTTGAGTTCGCCTGCAAAAGGGTCTGCTGCCCAAAGTTTACGACTGGCTTCCTCAATCGGCACCACATCTTGATGCGCCATGAAAATATAGGGCGCGAGTGCAGGATTTTTACCTTTCCAAGTATAGAGATAACTGTAATTTGAAATAATTTCCCGACTCAATTGGCTGTGGAACAATGGATAGGCTGCTTCCATCAATTGTCGAAGTTGTAAAAAAGGTTCAGCTTTCCACTGCGTCGAATCACCAAACGAAACCGTTTGACACTGAATCGCTTTTTGGAGGTGTTCAACCGCTTTTTCGGGCAGGGCGGGCATCGGCAAAGCCGCAATTGCGTCTTGTTTGCTTTTCGCGGTCAAGGTGCGGAATGCCACAACAGACCCTAATATGAGCAAACCAAGCAACAAATAGGTGAGTAATTTTTTAAAAAATTTCATGCTGACATTCGTTTGAAAATAAATATAATAACGCTATATCCTATTTTTTGACACGCCATTCCTCAATCATCGTCAAGCCGTCAAACATCCCATTGCGACTGTGTTGCCAAGTGCGCATGCGATGCCCTTCCCCAAGTAGCACAATGCTTTCATGCAGCATTGAGCCCGGCAAATCCTTATACGTCCACCAAAGTAAGATGACATTATCCGATTCCCAACTTTTGCCATAAATCCGAGGCGTATCAAACGTCAAAACCCCATTTTTATCAAAAGCATTGACTCCGAAGTCATAAAATTCTTTTCGACCATCTTTGTACTCATACTCATTGGTTTGAGACCATTTATCCTCATGGAGTTGTAACGTCAATCGACTATTATGTTTGTACAAAATCTTGCCTCCAGCACTGAGGCGCGTGTACGTACCCTCCCAGATACCTGTGTGTTGTGGAAATAACTTCAAATTCATTGTTCGTGCCTTTTACCGCTTTGTTTAATTAAGAGCGTTAATAGTTAGCAAAACTAATCATTTATTTAAAATAAAAAAAATAAATTACCCGAAAATAGTAAAAAATGGGTGTAAAAACACTGTTTTCAATTGCAAAAACGATTGAGTTTATAACATATATTAGGATTGCAATTTTATCAATTAGTCACTTTTTTTTAAAAATATTGATTATCAATGTTTTAAACGCTTGAAAAGTTGTTTAACGAATGCGTTTGCAAAAATACTGAATTTAAGATAAATCGATTGTTTTTTCAAAAAAAAATGCTTCGATTTGAGGAATAAACGGAATTAGTATTGTTATAAAAAAAAGGGACTTTACGTAAGTCCTACGAAAGTGGGGGGACTTTACGTAAGTCTTACGAAAGTCTTACGAAAGTCTTACGAAAGTCTTACGAAAGTGGGGGGACTTTACGTAAGTCCCCCCACTTTAATAGGACTTACGTAAAGTCCCTTTTTTTAAAAATAGATTCAGTCTAAATAAACCTTTTAAAAGATAGCTTGTTTCATAAGAAAAGTGTATTTTTGCAGCAAAATTACGACAACTTTTAAGAAAGTATGGAAGCGAAAAAATTGATATACTTAGACAACAATGCCACAACTCCGTGTGACCCGCGTGTTGTAGAAGCGATGTTACCTTATTTTACGACGCATTTCGGCAATGCAGCGAGTCGTAATCACCCCTTTGGTTGGGCAGCTGAGGAAGGTGTCGATTATGCCCGCGAGCAAGTTGCCCAATTAATTGGTGCAGATTCTAAAGAAATTATCTTCACTTCGGGCGCGACGGAGGCGATTAACCTTGCATTGAAAGGAGCGTTTGAGATGTATCGCAAGAAAGGCAATCATATTATTACTGCCAAAACCGAACATAAAGCGGTCTTGGATACGTGCAAAAAGTTGGAAACGATGGGGGCGGAAGTCACTTATCTGGATGTGCAACCCGATGGTTTGATTGATTTGGCGCAATTAGAAGCGGCAATTACTAAAAAAACCATTCTTGTCAGCATCATGTGGGCGAATAATGAGACGGGCGTGATTCAACCGATGGCGGAAATCAGCAAAATTTGTGAAAAACATGGAGCGTTATTGATGTCCGACATCACGCAGGCGGCTGGAAAAGTGCCTGTTGATGTTAAAAAAATGGGCATTCACTTGGCGGCGTTCACGGCTCATAAAATGTACGGACCGAAAGGCGTAGGTGCATTGTTTGTGAATCGCATCAAACCGCGTGTGAAAGTGACGGCGCAAATGGATGGCGGCGGACACGAGCGCGGCATGCGTAGCGGCACGATGAACGTTCCGGGGATTGTCGGTTTTGGCAAAGCGGCGGAATTGGCAAGTCGGGAAATGCAGCGCGATGCCGAAAGATTGAGCAAATTGCGTGATAAATTGCAAAAAGCGTTTGGTGAAATCTTGGAAGAAGTCGTTGTGAACGGCAATCAAGAACATCGGATGCCACATGTGACTAATATTTCATTCAAACACGTCGAAGGTGAAGGTTTGATGATGACTTTTAATCAAAAAATCGCGCTTTCTTCGGGTTCTGCGTGTACTTCTGCGAGTTTGGAGCCTTCTTATGTATTGGTAGCCTTGGGTTTGGGCGATGATTTGGCGCATTCTTCGTTGCGTTTTTCGCTTGGACGCTTCACTACGGAAGAAGATATTGACCAAACGATTGCAGCCGTGAGTGCGGGCGTGAATCATATGAGGGATTTAAGCCCGATTTGGGAAATGTATAAAGAAGGGATTGATTTGAGTAATGTTCAATGGTCTGAACATTAATAAACGCCCAAATGTCGTCGAGGTTTAAACCTCGACGACGTTAAGCCCAATTTTTTTAATGCGTTAAATTTAAATAAAATGGCATATTCAGAAAAATTAATGGATCATTTCCACAATCCGCGCAATGTGGGAACTTTAGATAAAAGTAAGAAAACCGTAGGCACAGGTTTGGTCGGTGCGCCCGAATGTGGGGATGTGATGCGCCTTCAAATTGAGGTAGATGACCTTACTCAAACCATTGTGGATGCCAAATTTAAAACATTTGGTTGTGGTTCAGCGATTGCGTCTTCTTCTTTGGCTACGGAATGGTTGAAAGGCAAAAACATCAACGAAGCGATGAGCATTGATAATATGGCAATTGTAGAAGAATTGGCTTTGCCGCCTGTGAAAATTCACTGTTCGGTATTGGCGGAGGACGCTATCAAAGCTGCGATTAAAGATTATCAGAAAAAAAATAATATTTAAACCCTTATCGCCATGATATTTGTAGCGGAAAGTGCGAAAGCAAAAATTGCTGAAATTCGCCGAACCCAGCATTTAACAGACGAACATTTTGTACGCGTATCCGTCATGAGCGGTGGCTGTTCTGGCTTGTCGTATAAGATGGATTTTGACAATCTTAGTCGTTTGAAAGACCAAGTATTCCAACATAATGGAGTGAAAGTCGTAACGGATTTGAAAAGTTTTCTCTATTTGTTCAATACGACATTGGAATTTTCAAGCGGATTGGATGGTAAAGGGTTCGTCTTCAACAACCCAAATGCAGCACGCACTTGTGGTTGTGGCGAAAGTTTTTCAGTATAAAATTTCTAAAAAAAGTTAATTGGATATAGATTATTTTGTTTGAATGTTTTTTTTGCAAAAAAAACATTCAAACAAAATAATCTATATCCAATTAATTTTTTTAGGGTTAAACGAGAAATCATTTTTACAATATTTTTTTCAAATTAAAAGGGAGGATTGCTAAAAAGTTGATTTCCAAGATAGTATAACGTTTGGAGGGTTTCAAACCCTCCAAACGTTGTTGTCGATTATTAAACTTGCGCGTAATCTCTTTTTTTTTAGTCGCGCCCTAACTTTCGGAAAATTGGAAATTTTCTGAAAGTTATTCAATTTTGTTTTTTTTTATAATTAATTGATTATCAATTATTTAAATCCATGCTTTCCATAGACCCAATTCATATTGACCCGACCGTCATGTATCAATATTTGATAGGTGCAGTCGCGCCGCGTCCTATCGCTTTTGTCAGCACTATCAATGCGGCGGGCGAAACG
>JBDLWG010000349.1:0-8183 GCA_039804385.1 Bacteroidota bacterium | reverse complement strand
CTGTGAATAGTTGTGCGATAGAGTTTACGCATTTTCGATATTATGATACAAAAAATTGGACCGATTCGGTTTTATACGGAGCCATTATCATTCGTCCCAATCGACCACAACCCGAATGGGTTTCGCTTTGTAATGAAAAACAATTATATGATTTATTAAAATCCAATGCCAATCCTGCTCAATTATACGCCTCTCGCGGCAAAAAACGCGGTCGAAAACGGGGCGTGAATCCAACTGAAGACCCCATCTTGCCTTCTGTTGCTTTGTACGAGTTGTTGTGGAAACCTTTGGAGGCACATTTATCGGATGTGAAAACGGTGTATTACGCGCCTTCGGGCTTGTTGCATCGGATTGCATATGCGGCGTTGAAAGTCAATGAGTTGGATTTATTGTCGGATAAATACGATTTACATGCCGTCAGCAGCACTCGAAATGTACTTTCAGAACGGGCTAATCCATTGATTTTCAATGATAAAAATAGTGTTTTAATTTATGGTGGGATTCAATACGATGCCGATAGCCTTGCCTTGTTGGAAGCCGCAAATCTGCCCACTCAAGCGACTTTATCCCAAGTGCAATCGCGGTTGTTGGCGCAACGGGGCGGCGTACAAGACCGTTTGCGCAAGACGGCTTGGACCTATTTGGCAGGTACGAAATGGGAATTGGAACGCGTGACGACTTTGTTTAAAAAGAAAAACATCATTCCAGATGCCAAAATGGGTTTTGCCGCCTCTGAATCAGATTTTAAAAAACAACAATACCACGAATTATCACCTCATGTCATTCATTTTGCAACACATGGTTTTTTTTATCAAAAACCTGCTAAATCGTTGCAACAATCATTTCAATCATCTGCTAATCCATTGATTCGCAGTGGTTTAGTGATGGCAGGTGCGAATCAAGTTTGGATGGGCAATAAACCCTTTGTCGGTTTTGAAGATGGCATTTTAACAGCCTACGAGATTTCATTGATGAATTTGTCGAATACGAAATTAGTCGTTTTGTCTGCTTGCGAGACCGGTTTGGGCGATATAGAAGGCAGTGAAGGCGTTTATGGTTTGCAACGTGCCTTTAAAATGGCAGGTGTGGAATCGGTTTTGATGAGTTTATGGCAAGTTCCAGACAAACAAACGGCTGAGTTAATGGAAAAATTTTATACGTATCTATTGGAAAATCAATCGATTCAATCGGCTTTCGCGCAAGCACAACAAGCCATGAAAGCAAAATACACGCCTTATTATTGGGCAGGATTTGTGTTGGTGCAATAAGAGGTGTATCATTTAGGAGTCGGGAAATGGGTCGTATAAGGTTTGGAGGGTTTGAAACCCTCCAAACGTTGTTGTCTATTATTTTTTCAATCGAATTTCAACGCGCCGATTTGCTTTGCGCCCCGATTCTGTCTCATTCGATTGAATGGAAAAATCCGAACCTTTGCCCGCCGTTGAAATCCGCGCTTCCAAGATACCTTTACCCACTAAATAATTTTTAATCGCATCCGCCCTATCTTTCGAGAGTTTGCGATTGTGGTCTGCTGCGCCCGTGTTGTCGGTATGACCAATAATTTCGATTTGAAAGGTTTGTTTTTGAAACAATTCGTTTAAATGATTTAAAATCGAATACGATTCGCTTGTAAAACCCGTTTGATTGATTTCAAACAATATATCTACGGGAATCGCTTGTTGTTTTTCCAACAAATCGTTCATAAAAATCATCGGTACAGCCGTTTCAACCACTTTTTCATCTGCTTTTTCGTCTTTGCCGACAAGGTTTTCCCGTAAATCTAATAAACTCAACAAGGGCAAAATTCCTTCTTTTTCCAAAATTTTTGTATAAACTTTGCCAGAAGGCAATAAAGCGGAATACGTTCCATCGGGTTGAATGGTCGATTCTGCCACAAAAACACCCGTTTTAGCATCTCTAAAAATAATTTTCCCGCCCGCAATCCGCACATCCCCTTTGCCCACCACCGCCGTTCTCGGCTCAGGACGCACTTCGGTCGGCAACGAAATCGTGAAAATATCATAGGTTTGTTGCTTAGAACCCACAAATGCCAACCGACTGCCAGGCGTAATATTGAAATTAAAACCCCAATCATCTGCAAAACTATTGATTTCCTTGCCCAAATTGATGGGCGGAGACCACTTTTTCCAACTATCATCCAATCGCCGCGTCATCAAAACGTCGGTTTCGCCCAAACCGTCGAATCCATCCGAACTAAAATACAGCGTTTGGTCATCTCGACTCAAAAAAGGCGAACGCGACTTATAACTCCACTTATTCACGTCCGAACCGAGTGAAAAAGGCTCGCGCCAACTCCCGTCAGGATGCCGAATACTCGCATACAGGGCAATCGAACGCACTTCAGCATTGGTTTTTGAATTCTGAAAACCTGCTTCAAATAACAAAATTTTACCATCCGAAGACAAGGTAGCTTTGCCAATCCAAGGAAAATATTGATGAATTTGTTTTAAAAACACTGGTTTCGACCATCCTTCCGCCGTCCGCGTGCTAAAATGCAATCGCCCATTCACCGCCACCAACATTAACATTCCATCCGCCGTAATCGAAAGAGGTGCTTCATTGCCTTTTTCACATAAATTTGGCACTTTTTGTGGGGAAGACCATGTATTATTCCCCAATTTGCGACATATATATACGTCTTCGCTATCGACGGCCCGCCCATCTGCCCGCGCAAAATATAATTCTTTCCCATCGGTGGTGATGACAGGCGATGATTCGTGACTTTCAACCGTATTTGCCACTTGAAAAGGTGTTTTTTGCAAATTCCGAGTTGGTTTTTCCAACAAATTAATAGCGGATTGAAATCTTTTTTGTTTGCTCGTATAGTACGTATAAGGCGAAAAGCAATTATCAGGCGTTTTATCAGGAAATAGTATCTTAGCTTTTTTTAATATTGGAACAATAGCAGCATCTGCTTTTTTGGAATATAGAAGGTCTGCCATTTCCAACACTTTGTGGTAAATAAACGGATTTTGATAACCGCCATCCAACCAATCTAAAATTTTCTGAATCACAACTGCTTGATTATCAGCTTTTTCAATCATTTCAATCCATTCGGTTTCCAATAAAAGATGCTTCCAACGTTTTTTTACATCGCCTTGAGCGCGTTTTTGTACCAATTCAGCGCGTTGAAAGGTATAGTTCACCGCCATAAAATCCAAAATCGATAACGGATATTTATCCAAAAAATGCAGCCCGCCCAAGACCGAATCGCGTTGAATACAAACCGTCAATTCATCCAAATAGCAATCCGAAGCCACAAAATGTTCGGGATAATCTTTGGCAAATTGATGTAAATTTTTCAAACCGCGTTCTTGGAGAAAAATACTTAATATTTTTTTTTCAAAAATATCATCAAAAATCAAGTTGTTGACACGCAATACGTCTTGATGCCGCTTATAGACATCTGTTAAAATTTGATAATTCGGAGCCGTTTTGAATAAGCGTTGTACGATGTCTTGACGCATTTCTCTAAAAGATTCGGCATTGATTTTCAACCAATTGCGATAATTATCATTCAAATAATCATAAATCGTCAAATTATCGGCTTCGGTCATTTGAGCAACCAATTTTTCCACAATTGCAGTTCGTTTCAACGTCGTGGATTTGCGTGTAATGCCAAATTGTTTGCGCAAATCGGCTTCATTTTCATTGGATCCCCAACCTTCTCGTTCTAAAACTTGCAATAATTCATCCGCCGCCATCAGAGAATCCACATTTTTAGCATTTTTTCCTTGCATTAAAATCATGGCAAGCCCATATCGCGCAAAACCATTGAAATTCGGGTGCGTTAAATCTTTTTCAAACGCGATTTTAGCGTCAACGAAGGAACGTTTTTTGAGGGCTTCAAAGCCTTTTTTAATTTGTGCAGGTGCTTGCGCGGTGGTACAAAACACCATACAGCAAGTTAATATGCTGTAAACCAATTGCTTATGTATCATAACCAATAGTCAAAGAATGTAAAAGGGCGATTAATAAAGTTGGGGCAACAGGCAATGGAAAATTATTTTCGGCGTACTCCATTGATGCTGTATAACCTATTGCAAAAGTAATCAAATAACGATTACCATAAAAGATTTTTTTTTAAATGCTTGCAAAATAGGATAAACCGTTTACCTTTGCCCTGCTTCTTGAAGCAAACAAACTGAGAAAACCCTATCATAGCTGCTGATTTTGCATTTCCTACCGTATGCAAGGACAAATTTTCACGGAATTTTCACGGATTTAGATTCAAAAAAATCCGTAAAAATCTTGTGAAAATCCGTAAAATCCATACATCCATCATCCAACTTCTTTTTTGTCATGTACTAAGGATTTTATCCTAAAATCAATCCTAAAAATCCTAATTCAAACCTACTGTTTTACAAAACGCGCCTGTTGATGCCCCATTTGCACGATGTACCAACCGCTTGGTAAAGCACCTACATCCACTATTTTTTGATGCGTTATGAAGACTTGTTGTCCTAACGTATTATAAATTTTTATGGGATAATTTTCTAAATCACTTTTTATAATCAATTGATTTTCAACAGGATTGGGATAGATTTCAAAATCATGTGTTACCGAAATGCTTTCAACAGGGACACTGCCATCCGTATTGTACGGCGTGACGAAAAGGGCTAATCCACCGCGCAAATTGCCTACCGTCATGTCCAATTTGCCATCTTGATTCCAATCGTATAAAATCGGATGTGTTTGAAAACCTTGTTGTACTTGTCCAAAATCGGGGTTATTGGAAACATAATTGCCTGATAAGGGTGAAACAATATTTTGAAATGATTTTATTTTTCCAAATTCTGTACCGCAAACCAATTTAAAATGATTGCCAAAATCCATAAAAAAGGGCGTTGACAAACCTACAGGTTGCCCATCTCGAGTGTCCAAACCGCCTAATTGCGAAATGGTAGCAGTGGCATTAAAATTCGGTTGTCCGCGAGTGCCGATGTTTTTGAAAAAACGAATCATCCCATTCCGCCCACCTGCGATAATATCCATCAATCCATCTCGGTCTAAATCAATGAGTTGTGGGGTTGCATCGGTTGCACATTCTATGTTTTTGTAATAGGGAATCGAATTTGCCATTTGCAAAGCTCGCCCTGCACCTGCCTCATTTCGGACGAAATAAAGTCCACCATCATTGCTTCCGACTATCAAATCCATATCGCCATCTTGGTCTAAATCGCCAAAAGTGGGTGTGAAATTATAAACGTCTATACTGCTTAAACTACTGAAATTCAACCAATTATCATCCATTAATTGAAATTGTGGGGCATTGCGCGTACCAATATTTTTGAATAAGTACAATCTTGAATCTTTGCCGCCGCCTGTTTGGAAGCGCCCGTAATTGCCGACCACCAAATCCATCAATCCATCTGCATTGTAATCCACGAATGCAGGATGCGCCCCTGCCCCCAAATCTATCATCCCATCAACTAAAAGATTTTTAGATTTGAATGTCCATTGATACGCATTGCCCGTACCAACGTTTTTATACCACCAAGCACAATCGTAATTTTCAACCCAATTCATCGCATTTGGAGACACGATTAAATCTTTTTTACCATCCAAATCCACATCTGCAAGATAGGCAGCAGGGAATCGGGGCAAAATTAACGGGTCAAGTGCGTCTGGAAAATTGGGATTTTGGGTCGAAATGATAGCCGTTCGCGCAGAACCACCATTCGTCAATAGGTTCAAACGGTCAAAAGAGACGCTGCCGAGCAACATTTCTTTATCGCCATCGCCATCCACATCAAGCGGACAGAGTGACGCACCAGGATGAAGCGGACGGCGAATAATATCGCCATTCAGACTGCGCGCACAGGAATCAACGCGCCCTAATTTGACCGTCAAACTGGCTCCATTGTCATAAAAACGCCCCCAACAATCGTCTTTTTGTTCAAAAATCAAGCTATCGCGCCGAAAACCGCGCTCGACCGATTGATTCGCAACGTAAATTGCATTCCCACCGCCCAAACTAAATGCGACCAAATCCAAATCGCCGTCTCCATCCATATCGTCTATGGCGGGAATGTCCGTGATGTTGATGTAAATATTGAACCGCGTGCCAGACGCATTGATGTAATTTAAAATATCAAAATCATAATTTTGAAACAAAACGCGTTCAAATGCAATATGATTTTGAACGATTTTGCCTTTGAAAACGCGCACGCCTGCAATCGGGCCGTCATTAAACGTGAAAATATCCATAATGCCATCTCCATTGAAGTCGCGGAGAAGGGCAAAATCATTCATGGCAGGGAAATAAGTCAAATATTCAGGCGCGAAAACGTATTTGAATTCGCCTGCAAGGGTCGATTGATTCAAAAATAAAAGCGTTACATTGCCAATGCGGTCAAAAACAAATAAATCTTTTTTACCATCATTATTGCAATCGACTTCACTCCATTGAGGCGCATTCAGTCCGCCTGCCCAAGCGTTAGGCAAAGCTAAATTGTTGATTTTCAACGGAATTGATAATCGTTGAAACGTTTGCGCACTTGTAAAGATGGT
This sequence comes from Bacteroidota bacterium, assembly GCA_039804385.1. Taxonomy (GTDB): domain Bacteria; phylum Bacteroidota; class Bacteroidia; order Chitinophagales; family Saprospiraceae; genus JAAFJT01. The sequence continues at coordinate 1,649 of JBDLWG010000349.1, read as the reverse complement.
TTTACAAAGCAGCAAAAAGAGGAAAAATTGTTTTTTTTTCATAATATCAACACGTTGAATGAATGGTATCGGATTGGTGAAAAAGCATAAAAATGCTACCTTTGCAGCGTTTAACTATCTGAACAAAATTAAGTTGAGATAGTTAAAAAAATTCTTAGTACATGACAAAAAAGGAATTGTGGGTGATGGAGGTACGGATTTCACAGATTTTCACCCGATTTTCACGGATTTGGAGTCAAATATCCGTGAAATCCGTACATCCATCACCCGCCTTTCAGAGGGCGTAAAATTTATATTAAAATAAAAATATCTATGATTTGGTCTTGTAAACTTTTTAATCAATTGACTGTCAACGAGTTGTATGAAATTATGAATTTGCGTCAAGTCGTTTTCATTGTCGAACAAAATTGCCCGTATTTGGATGCGGATGGTAAAGATATTCCTGCTTGGCATCTCATGGGGCGGGATGTGGATTCCAATCAATTGATGGCATATAGTCGTTTGTTGCCGAAAGGTGTTGCTTATGAAATGGAAATCAGTATTGGGCGTGTCGTGTCGCACCCGAAAGTGCGCAATACAGGCGCGGGAAAAGCCTTGATGACTGAAAGTTTGAAACAAATTCGCGCTTTATACCCAAATCAAGCGATTCGGATTGGTGCGCAATGCTATTTGATACCATTTTATGAAAGTTTTGGATTCAAAATCGATGGAGAAGCGTATTTGGAAGATGGAATTTTGCATATTGAAATGGTGATGGCTTAAAATCAAAACCGTAAGACAAAACATGGTATTAAAAATTTCGTCTATGACGAAGTAACGGCAGAAATCTTAACATGGAAAGAGTAAGTAGAAAAGTAAAAAAATAGGAGCGATTGATTCTTGAAATGCTTGCTGATGTGAAAGGGAATCGGCAAGATGCTCATGTTATTTTAGATAAATCCAAACGGCATTATCAATTATTGTATGCTGGAACTGATTATGCAGGCGATTTTTATTGTCAACTTGGCATTCATTTACATTTGAGGATGGATGGCGTGATTTGTGTTTTTGCAAATGATACAGAATTTGAACTATTAGATTTTTTAGGACCGCAGGGCATTCCCAAATCCGATATTTTAGTCTCTTTTTTGTCGGAACGAATGCGCGAGTTGGCAGGTTATGCTGTTATTTAAAGAATCTTTGGATGTTATAATCAAAACGGTCAGACAACTATGCAGTTGCTGACCGTTTGAATATTCACTGTTAAACTTTTTTGCTTTGATACTTCAAATTATTAGAACTTGATAGTCAAATTCGCATTCAAAACCGTACCCAATTGGCTAAATTGAGAACCATTATAACCTAAAATATCATATCTTCCACTAAATCCTAAAGCACCGCGTAACAATGCTTTTTTAATAGGGTCTGCAAGGATTGCTTTAGCTGCTGCAAATTTCGCTGCATCTGGGTTGGTTTCGATTGCGTCTGCAACGATGTCCCATTTTGGCTTAATATTTAAAATATTATTGATATTAATACCAACACCTACTTTCTTGTTAATTGCATAACCGATGCTCAAATCCGTTACGACTGCAGGAGAAAAGACCGATTTAAGATAAATCATATCGTCACCACCATTGTCAATATCGCGGAAAGCCGTTTTGCCAAAT
>JBDLWG010000348.1:0-2620 GCA_039804385.1 Bacteroidota bacterium | reverse complement strand
AAAAAAGAGTCGTATAATATTTTGTAGTATAACGTTTGGAGGGTTTCAAACCCTCCAAACGTTGTTGTCGATTATTTAAGGGTTCCTTATGACGCTGTATTTGGCACTTTCTTTGTGCGTCCATCACACATTTAAGCATTTTTTACACTCATTATTTTAAAAAAAGTACTACTAAATCATTACACATGAAGAAAATAATTATTTCTATTGGTTTGATAACCAATTTTTTAAATCACAACACTGCCCAAATTATTAAAGGATCTTGGATGTTAGATGGCGGGTTGCATTACAATCAAAATACTTGTTATGACAATTGGTTTGGGGTAATCGAAAGAACCGATTTAACCAATGCACATCTGAACGGGACAGTGGGTTATTTCCTTACGGATAAACTCGCATGGGGCGTAAACGCTGGGTTTGATGTCATCAAACAAAGGACGGAAGCGACTGGATTTCTTCCATTTAGGTCATCTAATAACAGTCGGGAAAATTATCATATATCACCGTTTGTGCGCTACTATTTCAATCCGAAAAGCAACTTTAAAACGTTTTATGAACTCAGTGTTGGCAGCAATTGGGATAGAAGTGAACGGGCGTATTTTCGTTCCAGTGAGACTCCGATTGTTCGAGACCATTTTTATCTGAATGTCAAAAATGCGCTGGGTGCGAATTATTTTTTAACCCAAAACCTTGCCTTAGAAGCCTCTATAAGTTACAATTATTTTAATTATATTAATGAAAAGGAACTTGCCTTTTCATATGAGGTTAGAAAAGTAACCTTTAACCCGAAATTTGGAATTAAAGTATTTTTGAATACTCCAAAACAAGATACTAAAATTTTAGCTGCCAAATATTTGCGGAAAGGGAATATGACCATTGGTTTAACGGCAACAAAAGAGGTAGGTGCTTTTGATTATAGTGCCATAGACCCATCTATTGGCTATTTTTTAACGAATAAATGGTTGATTATGAGTAGTTTATCGTTTTCTCATAATACCTATTGGAATATATGCTCTATTTCGCCCGAATTGCGGTATTATCAACCCATCTCATCGACCACACAAATCTTTCTCAGAGGTGCAGCAATCCTTGGTGTATTGAAATATCATCTAGCACCTAACCTGCCTCGACCGAATCATAGTCTCGAAGCGGGCATTGGACTCAACCGATTTATTACTGAAAATGTGGGCATTCAAGGCTCGGTCAGTCTTAATACAGAATCTGGTGATTTAACAACGGGCTTTTCAGTAAATACGAAAGTCGGTTTTCAATATTTTATTAATCGATAATTGCGTAGCTGGAAAATTTTAAATTCAATTATTATTTGAAAATATTTATTATTTTGTAATATTTGATATTTGAATTAAAATACTGGTAATCAATATTTGAATTCAAAAAAAATAAAAAAAGTTGAAATAATTCGGTATGTTTCATTTGGGTGCAAAGTAGTTGACACTTTTTTTGCAACAAGAGACACAGGAATCGTTTTTTGTGGCAATGCTGGTCGAAAAAAACTTTTAAGATGGCATTTTTTGTCGTATTATTGCACGATTTTTAAAATTTTCCTCACGAAATAGCTCTTTTTTACATTGAAACGTTCTGTTCAAGTCCTATTCTTAATTTTAATCCTTTTGATTATAGACCAAGCCAGCAAAATTTGGATTAAAACACATATGTGCATCGGCGGTGAACCGATTTCCATTTTCGGATTAAAATGGGCGCAACTCAATTTTGTGGAAAATCCAGGGATGGCTTTTGGCATCACACTCGGCGGTAATTATGGGAAATTGATATTAAGTTTATTTCGATTATTTGCGATTGGATTTTTAATTTATTATATTCGTAATTTGATTAAAACCAATGCACCCAAAGGTTTAGTCTTTGGTTTTGGCGGCATTTTGGCAGGTGCGATTGGCAATATTTTAGACAGCATGTTTTACGGGTTGATATTCAGTACTTCCGACCCAAGCATGCATCATTGGAATTGTGTCGTAGCCAAAATGTTCCCACCTGAAGGCGGTTATGGTACTTTTTTGCATGGAAAAGTAGTGGATATGTTCTATTTTCCGATGGGACATTTTCCAACTTGGTTGCCTTTTTTGGGCGGGCGCATGTTTTTTGAACCCGTTTTCAATGTGGCAGATTCGGCGATTACGGTCGGAGTCGCGAGTATTTTGTTATTCCAAAGAGCGTATTTCAATGACTTGCCTGCGCCAACACCACAAATTGCTGAACCCATTGAACCCATTCAAGAAATTGATAATCAACCCATTGCACCTTCTATTGAAGCGGTTATAGAAACAAAACCGATTGAAAATCACCCAAATCCAGAATAAACTTGGGTTTTTGAAATAGGATGCTTATGATTTCAAAGATTGGAAGGCTGTTTTCAGTTAAAAAGCGCATCTGAGAACTTAAAAAAATCATTCCAATCTTTACAATCATAAGCATCCTATTTCAAAAGATTCCCAAAGCGAAAATTGCGCCCCTAAACATGCATTCTATGAATCTATTGAAAATCAAGCAATTATATAGTTACGTTTCGCCGCAACTTTTGGAAGAAGCGAGTAGCCCTTACAACCCCGTTTTAAAAGTATTATTAACACAAGGTCGATTTCAA
>JBDLWG010000347.1:0-4996 GCA_039804385.1 Bacteroidota bacterium | reverse complement strand
TCAACGGTTTATCTTTGGGCGATTTGATTTCAAAACTGAATACCAATTTTTTAGCATCACGCGGTTTTAAATTAAAATCCCATAACAATTTACCCGTCTCTCCATTGAATTTGGCATCACTATTTTCGAGATATTCGATTTTAATCGTCGGTTCTTTGCTAATAGGCATTTGGTCTTCGACGACCATCCGAATCGGAATATTTTTCGTATTCCGAATTTTAATCTCATATACTCGCGTCAATAAATGATTGTCACTGAATGATTTATCTTTACATTTGTCTTTGACTTTGCTGCGTGTGACGACGATGCTTTTATCCCGACCCAAATTTAATTGCAAGGTATCATTCGTATTGCGCGGATTGATATAGCTTTCGCCAATATACGAATTATCAAAATAAACCCGCGCCGTACCCGGAATCAAGTTCATATCCTCCCATTCCGTCACCCGCGCAATCAAAAACGCATCTAAATCCAACTTCGGAACCACCGAATACGAGTATTGCGCAGGCATGGTTTTACTTTGAATCACGACATTATGCGGTTTATTATCCGATTCAATCGTGTATTTCAACTTGATTTCGTATTCCACCCGCATCATATTTTGGGTCACTTGGGTAAAATCAATGACTCCTTCTTTTTCTTCCACTTTAACACTCGCACGCGGGTCTTCATCATTCATATCAGCACGCGGTTCGGCGGGAGCAAAGATAGACGCGGGCATTTTAGTTGTAGGCTTGTTAGGCATTCCATTAGCAACAGAACCATAAACGATCGATTGATTTTTTTTGCCTTTTCCATCAAAATCCGCCCCTCGACGTTTTGCTTGTTCATAAACAATGGGTTGAAAAGCCAAATAATCGGGGCTTAAAGTCGGTTTGACATTCGTTTGACTCGGATTCCCAGTCGAAAGCGTTATCAATACGTCTTTCCAATCCAAACCTGTATTTTGATACACGGTTGCACGATGTTTTAAATCAATGTTTTGGGATTCTTTCGACGCTTTCAAATCATACGAAGCCGTCCAACCTGCGGCATTGACGAAGTAAATCAACGTTACATCCGCCACCATCGTGCGTTCCGCCATGACCGTCACGATGACTTGCGACACGGGTTTCGTTGGATTCGAGTTGACAGGCACGCCCAAACCTTGAATCAATGAATTTAAACGGTTGATTCGCGACACTAATTGAGTGCGCAAGCGATTTTGTTGATGCGTTTCTCGTTCTAATTTCAACAATTCATCATCAATATTCATCAAGCGAGCGCGCAAAAAATCAATCGTTTGCGCAAAAATGGGCAATGAATCTTTTTGAAAATCGCCGCGCATCATTCGATTCCCTGTTAAAACGTTCCGTTCCGTTTGCAACGTTTGGTTTCGATGTTGAATATCGCTGTGCCAAAATGTCATATCTTCCAATGAATCCTGTGCCGCCTGCGTTTGCGCCCGCCAAAGCACCACTTTTGGGTCATCAAGTTTGACATCCGTTTTAAGGACTTCCGCATATTTGAGCCGATACTGAACGTCCATGATAATCAAATCATTTTTGCCAGAGGCTTGCACCGAATTGGGCAATAATTGCGAAGACACATTTTCAAAAACAATATTAGTCATACCCGAATTGACTAAAACCGCTTCATTAGCCGTCAATAACGCCCCTTGTTGGAAAACAGTGGCTTTTTGAACAGTCGATTTAACCAATTTTTCAGGCGTTTGGGCTGACAACGTATGTAAAAAAGTAGTTGCCAGCAGGACGATTATTTTTTTCATTGAAATCATTTTTTGATGTATATTTTATAAATGCGGGAATGGGGAAAATTCCACAAATAATGATTCCTTTTTTTAAACACATAGGACACATAGGGGACATAGAACACATAGGGAACTCTTTTTTTTGCATGCAAAAAGTTTCAAAACCATAGATTGACTCTTTAAACTAAGTTAAATGCGCAAAACGTGCGTCAAGTTTGAAACCTGACGCACATTAATTTGTTGATTATCAATAATTTATATTTTTATAACTTCTAAACGCCTTTCTGAATACTTACCCTATGTGTTCTATGTCCTTCTATGTGTCCTATGTGTTTTTATTTTTTTTAAATATAAAACATTCTATCTTTGTTGCGCTAAAACATATCATTCATAATCATCATTTATACCAAATGCTTGAAAACATCCTCAAATTATTAGTTGATTTATTTGAAGGTTTATTGGACGCGCTTCAAGAAGATTACAAAATCGAACGCAGTGACGGCTCAACGATTGAACTCAAAGGCTATGTGCCAACGCCCGAATCGGAAAAAACGCACTATAAAGCGTTTGTGCCGAATGTTGCCCCAAAAGCCCTTTCCGCTTCCAAACCTGCGGCGCCACCGCCTCATGCGGTGGATTTGCGGCAACATTTAACGCCTGTTGAAAATCAAGGTCAAGTGGGCAGTTGCACTGCGAATGCGGTGGCGGGCGCGTATGAATATTTGGCAAAACAGCATCTTGGCGACAATGCTTTTGATGTGAGTCGTTTATTTGTGTATTACAACGCACGAGCGATGTCGAATCCGAACCAAATAAAGGATGAAGGCTCGAATATTGGTTTGGCAATCAAAAGTTTATTTGAACATGGCGCGTGTTCGGAATCGACTTGGCTTTACAATGAATCGTTGAAAAATGCTCGCCCACATCCAGAAGCCTACGAAGAAGGCAAACAATTTTTGATAGAATCGGCGCAACATATAGAAACGAATTTGAATATATGGAAAGCCTGTTTGCAAGAAGGTTATCCGATTGTTTTCGGAACGCGGTTGTTCGATTCTTTCGATGAAAACATTCGCGGGCGGATTCCCATGCCCAAATCGACGGAATTATCTCGGAAAGCACATGGTGCGCATGCAATGTTGTGTGTGGGCTATTCGGAAAGCGACAAAATGTTTATCGTGCGCAATTCTTGGGGGACGAAATGGGGTGATAAAGGCTATTGTTACATGCCTTATGATTATTTGATGAATCCTAAATTGAATTTAAATGATTCATGGATGATACGCCAATTGGCTGATATTCAAACGAATGAAGAGGAGTTTATACAAGATGAAAATTATAAGGTGTATCAAGACGATAGCAACCCTTTTGGCGATTTGGATGAAAAAGAATATGATAATTTGATACATGATATGGGCGATTATCCATTGGAATTGCGTTTGGCATTGTTGATTTTATCTATATTATCGCCCAATCAAGTGCCTTCTGATGCGACAAAAGCCAATATTGCGAATACCCTTCAAACTTTATTTGACGAATGGGGCATTGCAAAAAGCCCAAGTGGAGTCTTGAATCGAGTTGCCAAAGATATTGAAAATGAATCTCTGGTACAAGAAAGTCATGATTTACTTGCAAAATATTTGCCTAAAAATTTATTGAATCAAATCTCGCAAGAAGTACAAATTATTGCAGAAGAGGAAGATATAGATATTGAAGAAAATGAATTTGTCAATACGTACAATGAACCCGTAGAGGAGGAAATCGAAAATGATCTGATTGATAATGATTCATCAGAGGAGGATGAAGAATTGGAAGAAGAGGAGGAATTAGAAGAATCGGAAGAAGAGGAGGAATTAGAAGAAGATGAGTTTATAGATGAGGATGAGGAATTGGAAGAAGGTGAGGAATTAGAAGAATTGGAAGAAGATGAAGAATTAGAAGAAGATGAAGAATTAGAAGAAAATGAAAAATTAGAAGAATTAGAAGAAGACGAGTTTATAGATGAGGATGAGGATGAGGATGAGGAATTAGAAGAAGATGAAGAATTGGAAGAAGATGAGGAATTGGAAAATATACCACCACCAAAAAAAAGAAGGTAATATTTTTTTCCTCAGTACATGACAAAAAGGGAAAATGGGGTGATGGATGTACGGATTCAACGGATTTCACGGGATTTTCACGGATTTGGAGTTTTACAGAAAGCTAAAATCCATAAAAAATCCCGTGAAAATCCGTGAAATCCGTGAAATCCGTACATCCATTAACCAACTTCTTTTTTATGGATGTACGGATTCAACGGATTTCACGGGATTTTCACGGATTTGGAGTTTTACAGAAAACTAAAATCCGTAAAAAATCCCGTGAAAATCCGTGAAATCCGTACATCCATTAACCAACTTCCAGTTACAATATTCCATTGATTGTTCGGTTTAAAGGCTCTAAAGAGTGAATCGTATTTAAATAACTGACAACAACGTTTGGAGGGTTTCAAACCCTCCAAACGTTATACTATCTTGAAAATCAATATTTTAATAAGTATAATTTTTGTCAATTCTTTCATTTCAACTACTTACTTAATTGCAAAAATAAGTGTTTTAAAATAACCTTTTCACCCTTCACCCAATTTTCAGAAATGTAATATTCCTCATCCACAGATACATTTGGTTTTTCAATCATGCCATAATCAGCAAAATCGGCGGCTATTAACTTATTCAGTTTGGTCAGCACAGTTCCTTTTTTACCATTCACAACATAGGCTATTAGACAACAATTATTTGGATAATGTCCTGATAATAAATGAGTCAGCAATAATTTCGGCTGCATCATTCAACGCTAATGAACGAGACCAAAAACGCTTTTCATTGGGTTTGATAATATAAATCGTATCACCTGAGTAATATTTGACAAATTTACGATAATAAATGCTTTCCGCATATTGCTGATAGGTATCTTTTTCGATTTCTTTCAAAATGCTACCTATATTGGAATCTGAATTTTCCTCAATAAACCCCGCAGGATGCACTCCATTTAAACGCAAAGCAACTAAAACCAATGGTATTTTAGGCGATATAGGGAAAATCGTTACCCAAGAACGCAATAAACCACCAAATTTTAGAAAATCATTGATAGCATTACTCAAATATTGACTATAAGTCCGCATTTCAAGCGCAATTGTTGGGTGAAATGCAATGCTTTCTTTTCGATTTTGAAATCCATCTAAGGTTAAATCAATCAAATCTTCTATGA
>JBDLWG010000346.1:0-3550 GCA_039804385.1 Bacteroidota bacterium | reverse complement strand
AATTTATTCAAAAAGCAAATCAAGTGATTACCGTTTCTAATTTTGTCAAACACGATGTGATGCAAAATTTTATTTTAAAAAAAGAACCCATTGTTTGTTATAATGCGGGCAGAGACCTTTTCAAACCCTTGAATCACCTTGAAATTCAAAACATTCGCATTCAGTATTCGGAAGGAAAGCCCTATTTTTTATATGTTGGTTCCGTACATCCGCGCAAAAATGTGGATAGGCTCATCACCGCTTTCGACCTTTTTAAAACAAAAACAAAGAGCGATTTTAAACTTTTAATTGGTGGTAGGATTGCTTGGCAAGCGGGTTCTGTTCAAAAAGCCTATGATGCTGCCCTATTTCGGAAGGATATTTTGTTTTTGGGCTTTGTGGCAGATATTATTTTGCCAAAAATTGTTGCAAGTGCTTATGCCTTGACGTATGTATCCTTATCGGAAGGATTTGGGATTCCAATTGTGGAAGCGATGGATTGCGATGTGCCTGTGATTACTTCAAATACAACATCAATGCCCGAAGTTGCAGGCAATGCAGCGATACTCGTGAATCCAACGAATGTCGAATGTATTGCCAATGCAATGATTGAAATCGTTGATAATCAATCTCTTAGAAATGATTTGATTAAAAAAGGGCGCGTTCAACGGGAGCAATTTGATTGGAATGTATCCTCCGAAACGTTATATCAAGTGCTTTTGAATCAGCAATGAAAGGTTTTTAAATAAAATTTGTTTAAAAAAAATGCGTTATACACATAAGTAGTTAAATTTAAAGAACCGATAACAACGTTTGGAGGGTTTTAAACCCTCCAAACGTTATACTACGGAAATCAATTTCCCGACTACAATACGCACTCATTTTGTTTCAATAATTAAAACACCATTCACCTCATACAATATGACAACTACGCTTTCAACAACAGATAAACTGCTCATTGAGCGATTGATACGCATTAGCAAAGAAAAACCTTTGTTGCCCGAAACTTTTGTCCCTTGGGCAACGGATTTTGTGGAAGGTAATACTTATTTACCTGAAAAATTAGTTTCCTTAGCGGGTTTACCCATTTACGAAACGCTGACGGCTTGGCAAAAACAAGAATTGGCGCGACATGAGGTCGTACAAGCCTTGTATGCGTATTGTTGGTCGGAAGGCTTGTTTTGCGTTTTTATGAACCGCTATATTTTGAACCGAGACCCACAAGACTTAGAACGACAATTTTTAATACGGGAACTGATTGAAGAGTTTCGCCATCAAGAAATGTTTGCTCAAGCGATTGATAAAATTAAGGGGGAACCGATTCGAGCGAGTTGGTTTCAACGCGTTCTGGGCAATATTACGGCTAAGTTGATGCCTGATGCGTTCTTATTTATGAATTGTTTGGCGGTCGAACTCATGGCGGATCAATATGGGGAAGTGATTCGCAAAGAGCCGAATGCGTATCCTGTGTTGCGCAAAGTCTCGCAATTGCATAATATTGAGGAAGCGCGGCATATTTTGTACACACAAGCGGTGCTAAAACGCTATACAACAGGGCTTTCTTTATTCATGCGGACGTATTATAGTATTTTTGTTTTAATCAATATGCGTTTTTTTCAAAATCTGTATGTACGCACTGAAATTTATGAACGGATTGGTTTAGCCAATCCGAAAGCGGTGCGCCGTGCTGCTTTTGGACATTATCAGGAAAAATTTGCAAAGGAATGTTTGGATACCGTCAAATCATTGGTCGGTGAATTTAATGGTTTTAACGCCTTGACGCGACCGCTTTGGAAATGGCTTTTAAAAATGGAAGTGTAAATTGAAACCAATGAGAATAAAAATTACAGATACATCCGCTTATTTACCGTCCCAAATCGTGAGCAATGCCGCTATCGAATCTCGCCTTAATACTGCTAAAACGGCTAAATCATTGCCTGAAGGAGTGCTTGAACGGCTTTTTGGTTGCCAAGAACGTCGATTTGCGACGGAAAACGAGCAAGTTTCAGATATTGCGGCGCAGGCGGCTTTACCGATTGTGTTGCGACAAGGGCGTTCTAATATAGATTGTTTGATATTTGCAGCAGCTTGTGGGGACTTGCTCGAACCTGCTACCGCGAATATTATTCAATTGAAATTAGGGTTAAAATGCCCTGTTTTCGACCTCAAAAATGCGTGTAATAGTTTTGTTACAGCGATTCAAGTCGGTACAGCGTTGATTCAGGCAGGGCAATATCGAAATGTTTTGGTCGTGAATGGCGAAAAATTGCAAGATGCGATTCAATTTGAACCACAGGATTTGCGCAAATTTTTAGCTGCTTACACGCTTGGAGATGCAGGTGCGGCGGTTTTCTTGGAAAGCAGTACGGATGAAAGTGGTTTTATCTATCAAAAATTCAAAACGCGGGGACAATATTGGGATTTATGTACCGTTCCGGGCGGCGGTTCCATGCATCCACATACCCACGAATTTAACTATTTTCAAGGTAAAACCGCCGAAATGAAGCAGGCATTTATGACTGAATTTGCCGATTTATTTGAAAATGGTTTTCAAGAAACGGGTTGGAAAGCCTCCGATATTCAACATTTTTTAATGCACCAAGTTTCAATGGAAACGTTTGATACGGTTGCCAAAACGTATCAGTTGCCGCGTGAACGATTTATACATAGTTTTAATAAATATGGGAATATTGCAGCTGCTACGATTCCTGTAAATTTACATGAAGCAGTGGTGGCGGGTAAAATCCAAAAAGGCGATAAATTGATGTTTATCGGCTTGGGCGCGGGCATTAGCGTTGGTTTACAATTGATGATTTGGTAATCCAGTTTAGGAGTCGGGAAATTTATTTCCCACAATCGACAAAATGTTATACCTACTAAAATGTTGATTTTCAAGGGCGTATAACGTTTGGAGGGTTTGAAACCCTCCAAACGTTGTGGTCAATTATTTAAATTGAACGACTTATTATTTTTTTTGAATCTAAAAAAAACATCACATGACGCTTTATCATACGGCGATTGCCGATATTCTTATTCAATTAAATGAAAAATCGCCGCAAAAAGCAATCCTGATGGAGGGCAAATCGGCTGTAACGGTACATGAAATTTACAAAGATGCCCTGCAAATCGCCCTGCAATTGCAAGTACAAGGCTTCAAAGTGGGCGATTGTGTGGCGATTGCCGCGCCGCCCAATGCTACTTTTGTTAAAATCATGTATGGGTTGATTTTTTTAAAAGCAACCGTAGCGATTATTGACCCCGAAATGGGGCGTGATAATTATCATGCTAAATTAAAACAATTGAATCCGAAATGGGCTTTTGTGGATGCCCGATTGCTGCTTTTACAGGAACACCCGATTTTGCGTTATTTGCATTTTAAAAAATCAAAAACAGCTCCTTATTTTCCACCTACACCAACCGCTCAAATCATTGCCTGTGGTGGATGGCTGCCTTTGTTTCAAAAAAAAATATTTTTAAACAATTGGTTTAAAAAACCCATTCATCTGGCGTTTGAATGGCAGCAAGAATCCCTTTCGGAGGAAACCGCCGCTGCTCCTCACGATTTTTTAAT
>JBDLWG010000345.1:0-8760 GCA_039804385.1 Bacteroidota bacterium | reverse complement strand
TACTAAAAGTGGGTGATGGATGTACGGATTTCACGGATTTTCACAAGATTTACACGGATTAAGCATTCAAAAATCCGTGAAAATCTTGTGAAAATCCGTGAAATCCGTACATCCATCACCCACTTTTGTCATGTACTAAGATTTGAATCAGGAATTAAGGACTGATTTGTTTAAAATTTTAACGAACCACCCGTTGCATTTTTTTGTTAAAAAAACAAAGAAAGTGCTATATTTGGCGGAATGTCCCTATTTTTACCCACATTCCGCCAAATATAGTAAAGTAACATGGAAAATACAATCATTGGACGTTCAAAAGAGCAAGAAGTCCTTCTAAAAGCACTTCACTCACGCAGACCTGAAATGGTAGCTGTCATCGGGCGCAGACGGGTTGGAAAAACGTATTTAATCCAAAATGTTTACGCTGCTCAGATGGTTTTTCAAATATCAGGTGTGCAAGATGCTTCCTTAAAAGAGCAATTAAAAAACTTTACCTACCTGCTCAAAAAAACGTTTGGGGCAGTCACGCCTCTTGAAAAACCGACCAGTTGGTTAGATGCTTTTCAACAACTTATAACGTGTTTGGAAACACAAACGAATACCGAAAAACAGGTCGTTTTTTTTGACGAATTACCCTGGTTAGCTACTCGCCGTTCTGATTTTTTGAAAGGTTTGAGTTTTTTTTGGAATAGTTGGGCTTCACAACAAAATATTGTAGTTGTTATTTGTGGGTCTTCTGCCTCTTGGATGATTCAAAAAGTGGTGGAACATAAAGGCGGTTTGCACAATCGTTTAACCAAACGGGTGCATTTATTTCCTTTCAATTTGGGTGAAACGGAAGCATATCTAAAAAATTTAAATATCTATTTTAATCGTTATCAAATTATTGAATTGTATATGGCAATGGGTGGGATTCCCCATTACTTGAATGAAGTGGAAGCGGGTTTTAGCGCGGCACAAAATATTGAACGGATTTGCTTTGCTCCCACAGGGCTCTTAAACAATGAATTTGCGCGTTTATATCCTGCTTTATTTGAAAATGCAGACAATCACATTGCTATCATTAAGGCTTTAGCCGAAAAATGGCAAGGCTTGACTCGCAATGAGGTGGTGATTCTTAGCAAATTGAGTGATGGCGGAGGCGTAACTCGTTGTTTGGACGAGTTGATAAGTTCTGGTTTTGTCTCTACCTATTTTCCGTTTGGTAAAAAGAAAAAAGAGATGTTGTATCGACTAACCGACGAATATTCCTTATTTTACTTGCAATTTATTGAAAATAAAGCGCGTAAAGGCACGAATATATGGTTAGAATTAAGTCAAACGCAAGATTATAAAAGTTGGAGTGGCTATGCTTTTGAAAGTTTATGCCTCAAACACATTCCGCAAATCAAAAAAGCATTAGGCATTTCAGGGATTTATGCCGAAACATCCAGTTTTTATCAAAAAGGAACTTCACAAGACGCAGGTGTTCAAATTGATTTACTAATTGATAGAAAAGATAATGTTATCAACGTTTTTGAATTGAAATTTTACAATGGTTTGATGAATTTAAGCAAGTCGTATGCTGCGGATTTACGAAATAAAATAACGATTTTTAAAGAAATTACGGAAACGCGTAAGCAAGTATTTCTCAGTTTATTAACCACTTTTGGTTTAAAACACAATGAACACAGTCTTGGTTTGATTGATAATGCCTTGACGATGGATATTTTATTTGCAGAAGAGGACTAATTTAGGGATAACTTGCGTTAAGTTTCAAACTTAACGCAAGTTATATATTTAAAACTATAATAACCTTTCGTATAAAATCGCCTTAAATTTGCGTAAAATGGCAATAATATGTAATAAATCATTTTTATCCGTGCAAATATAGGGTTTTGATAAACAATAGGTTTTGGCTTCCATCACTACAAAAACCCATTGTTTCCCGACAACTTCAACGCCATAAAGTGGTTTTCCATTATTATTTTTCACTTGTGCGATTAAAAACGCTTCAATCAGTTGTCCCATCGAATCGCCTGTTGGATTTTTATTCGGTTTGTATTCTTGAAAATGAAAATAGGGCGTATCGAAAATATCTAAAACGCCTTTTGCCAGCATAAAATCGGATTTGACGGTCAATTTTATGTTTTCAACAATGGTAGAAATGGTTTTATCAAAATAGCCAATGACTTGAGGGTCGTCAATCATCTGCCCCAAATCTAAAACTGGAGAGATAAATTTCATTTTTAACTCTTCTTCATTCCACCCTTCAATATGACTCAATGCTCGCCATAAAATTTTATCAAAAATAGCTTGCTCCACAACATCTAAATTGGGTATTTGCACATTCAACCATTCTTTCATCAATGGTATTTGATGTGTTGTAACTCGTTTCAAATGAAAAGTTGGTATTAATTCTCCTTCTCTCCATGCTTTTGTTGTAGGAACTGCTGCATTTGGATTTATTTTTTTTGCCATTTTAATTTCAATTAGAAATTAGAAAAATACTTATTTAAAACGCATGAGGACCTTCCATCAATTTACCCAAAAAATGAATCAAAATCTCTGGTTTCAAGGCAACCGTAAACGCAATCCCATATAAAGAACCAATCAAATGGGAAAGATGGTCAATCCCGCCGCCCAAAGGATTTTGTTTGGATTGATAATAGGTGTAACCCAAATACAATACGCCCATTACAATAAATGGCATTGGAATCACCATGACCACTATCCAACCCCAAGGATTGATTAAAATGGAAATAAAAGTCATTGCTGATACCGCCGCAGACGCTCCTAAACTACGGTATTGATAATCATCTTTATATTTGCGATAGGTAAGATAATCGGTTACTAATAAAGTACTTAGATATAACAATAAATAAGCAATTCTTCCAAAAATATCTCCGAAAATGCCAATATACAATTGTTCAATAGCTCCACCAAATTGCCATAAAACAAACATATTTAAAAATAAGTGCATGAAATTGGAATGAATAAATCCTGAAGTAATCATGCGGTAATATTCCTTATTTCGTTTTTCAGAATACGGATGATGCAACAATTTTTCTTGAGATGCAGGGTCATTAAACGCTTGATACGAAATCAAACAAGTGACGATAACGATAATGGCAGTGAGTGACAGTGACTCCATATTTTTTTATTTTTGAATAGATTGTTATTTTAATTCCATTTATCGATACAATACAGATAATTTATCGATAAATTATCTGTATTGTATCGATAAATTATTCATTATGATACTTTTCATTGCGTAAAATGCTGAATGCGCGATATAATTGTTCCACAAAAAATAATCGAACCATTTGATGTGAAAAAGTCATTTTGGATAAAGCCAATTTTGCTTGTGCGCGTTCATAGACGGGCGCGGAAAATCCGAATGCGCCACCAATTTGGAAAACGACTTTTTTCGTACCATTGTTCATCAATCGGGCAATAAACTCGGAAAACTCGACCGATGTATCGTTTTTACCGTTTTCATCCAATAAAACAAGGTAATCTTCGCGTTCCAAAAGCGCGAGAATGGCTTCGCCTTCTGCTTGTTTCAGCAGTTCGGGAGCTAATTTTTTTTTAATATCTGGAATGATAAAGGATTCAAAAACAATATAATGTTTTAATCTTTTCTCATAGATGGCAATACCCTCTTTCAAATACGCCTCATTCGTTTTGCCAACAGCCCGAAATTCTATTTTCATTGTTTAATTTTAACCATTGCTGGAATAAAAGGCGATGCATCGCCGCCTCCTTTAATAATTTCCCGCACGATTGTTGAACTGATATGCGAATATTGTGGTTGCGCAATCAATACAAGCGTCTCCAAACCGCCGCCCACAATGTGATTTAATTGCGAAATGGTTTTTTCGTAATCAAAATCCGCCGCATTCCGACAGCCCCGCAAAATATAATGCGCCCCTACTTTCTGACAATAATGAGCTGTTAATCCTTCATATTGGTCAATTTGCACTTTTTTGTCTTCTGCAAATACCTTTTTTAACCAATCTCTGCGCTGTTCGATGGGGAAAAGGTATTTTTTTTGCGTATTGATACCAACCGCAACAATGATTTTATCAAACAAGGGCAAAGCGCGCTTGACTAAATCGACATGCCCTGTCGTAATCGGGTCGAATGAACCTGGAAATATACAAATTTTTTTTGTCATATTTAAATTTATTGGGTATAATTGGAACGCGGATGACGCGGATTGGGCAGATTTTCGCGGATTTTTTATTTTCATTCAAACCATACTGCATATAAAATAAAAAATCCGCGAAAATCTGTCCAATCCGTGTCATCCGCGTTCCTATTGTATTGTATTGTATTGTATTGTTTTTTAATTATTTTGTTTGCCAATACGGTGTCCCACTAAGGCAAACCACAAAATATACGCATAACAAACAAGCATAATCGCCAAAAATGCAGAACGGAAATCAAGCCCTAAACCTGCTTGCCCATACAGCCAGCCATAAAAAGGCGGAATCAGCGCACCGCCAACAATCCCCATGATGAGCAATGCTGAACCTCTGTCTGTTAATTTACCCAAACCATGAATCCCCAATGGAAAAATTGCGGGCCACATCACTGCATTTGCAAAACCCAATGCTGCTAAACAGGTAATCGTCATTTCGCCCGTTGTCAGATAAGAGGCAACCGTCAATATCATGCCCAAAAGAGTGGAAATTAATAACCACATTTCTTGTTTGACATAACGCGGTATTAAAAAAATACTCGCTACGTAACCAAGTAATAAACCAATTAAACCAAAAGAAGTAAAATATTTGCTTTGGTCGCCTGTAAAACCTAAGTTTTTACCATAAACGGTTATCAAATCGCCCGCCATGACTTCTGCACCTACATAAAAGAAAATCGCTAACGCGCCCAACCAGACATGCGGATATTGCGTAAGGCTCTTTTTTTCATCACTTAACGCATTGTCATTTTCACTTACTTGTTCGGTAATATTGGGTAATGAAGACCGATTAATCCAGACCGCCATCAGCGAAAGCAAGAGTGCCAAACCTGCATAAGGCAAAAAAATACGACTTGATAACTGGTCTAACAATTGATTTTTAGCGATGACATCTGTTGCAGCATTGATTTGAGCCTCCATTTTGTCTGCGTTTTTTAATAAAATCGCCCCAAAAACAAGATTCCCTAAAATCCCCGCTAATTTATTGCAAATCCCCATAATACTGATGCGTCGCGCCGCCGATTCAATCGGACCGATAACGCTCACATATGGATTTGCCGCCGTTTGTAACAACGCAAGCCCCATGCCTTGTCCAAATAATCCCGTCAAAAACAAGGGAAAACTGCGATTTTGTGCCGCAGGAATGAATATCAAAGAGCCAATTGCCATAACCACCAAACCAATTGACATCCCTTGTTTCGTCCCAAAACGTTTTAAAATCTCAGAAGCGGGTAACGCAAGGAAAAAATACGCCGCAAAAAACGCTGTTGCTACATAAAAGGCTTGTTGGTCTGTCAGTTGGCAAGAAAGTTTTAAAAATGGAATTAAAATACCATTGAGCCATGTCACCAATCCAAACACGAAAAATAGAATCCCTATCATCGTGATTTGTTGTGTGTAATTCGATTTGGTTGCTGTCATAAGTTGATTTTTTTCAGATTTCAGGAGGTCACATCCGTTTGAAATCCCGTTGAATGAAAAGGATTGTTCTTAATTTTGACAAAAATCGAATTTTTTTTTTAATTCTGAAACTTTTAAACCATTTTTTAGAAAAAATCGACATTTTTCGCCCACATTATTTTAATGTTTTGTATTTGAAGGAACTTTTACAAATGATTTTATGTTGTTATGTCGCCGATTATTGTTGTCACAGTTTTTACAAAAACAGCAAAATGATTCAACAAAGTGACCGTTTTTTGAAGTAATTTGCACCATAAATTTAGTCACTTGAACGTTGTTACACGCTTTTAGAAATCTAAGCGGCTTTTTTAACGCTTTTAAGTTAGAAAAGCATGAACACTTTGTCAATTTTACGGATGAAATGCGCCGCGCTTGACTTTTCAAGTGTCAAAAACCATACTTTTTAACAAACAATTATAGCTTGTGTTTTAAAACTGAATTTTACATGCACAGCTATCACTTTGAAATAACGGTTCTATGAAGCCAACCCTTTTAATCCTTGCTGCCGGTATGGGCAGTCGCTATGGCGGCTTGAAACAAGCCGATTCCATTGGTCCAAACGGCGAAGCCATCATCGAGTATTCGGTATTTGATGCCATTCGTGCAGGTTTCGGCAAAGTCGTTTTTGTGATCCGCAAAAGCATTGAAGCGGATTTTAAAGAAAAATTTGCGGGCAAATTTGATGGAAAAATCAAAATTGAGTACGCATTTCAAGAAATTGACACCCCTATTGAAGGCATTAGTAAATTTCCTGAACGCAAAAAACCTTGGGGTACAGGTCATGCGATGTTAGTTGCGCGAGATTTGATTCATGAACCTTTTTTGGTTATCAACGCAGATGATTTTTACGGATATGATTCTTTCCGTCAGATGGCGCAATTTTTGACGAAAAAATGTAATTCCAAACATTTGGGTATGGTTGGTTATTTGTTGAAAAACACTTTATCTGAAAATGGTTCTGTGAGTCGGGGCGTTTGTGAAACCGATTCAAATCATTTATTGACCTCTGTGACCGAACGGACTAAGATTATTCGGGAATCCAATGGGCAGATTTATTATTACGATGAGCATCATGGAAAGCACGCTTTGGCGGATGAAACGATTGTTTCCATGAATTATTGGGGATTTTCACCTAAAATCTTTGAAGTTGCTCGCAAAATGTTTGTTCAATTCATTGCGGAGCAAGGTCACAATCCATCTGCAGAATTTTATATTCCACGCATTGCCAATGAGATGATTCAAACAGGCAAAGCGGATTTGACCGTGATGACGAGCCGCGACCAATGGTATGGCATCACGTATCAAGAAGATAAACAAGTTGTTCAACAAGCTTTTTGGGCGTTGACGACGATTGGCGTATATCCTAATCAACTTACACAAGGCGAAAAGGTAGAAAGTAACCGCTAATGAGCATTTGATTTTTTTTGCAAAGTGGCTGTCTCTGAATAGGGGCAGCCACTTGCATTTTATACAGACATGACAAGCGTACCGTTTGGAGGGTTTTAAAACCCTCCAAACGGTTGGATACGAAGTTGGATACGTTGTGTTTATGGATAAAAAATACTCAAAATGCCTTTATCCTGTAAGAACTCCTATCATTTAGAGAAATTTTACTACTTTTGAGTTGTTTTTTAAAACTCAACATCATGGAACAATTTACTGGACTTTTGGGCATTGCCCTTATCTTAGGTGTCGCGTACCTACTTTCTAATAATCGCAGTGCTATCAACTATCGGACGGTTGGTGTAGGATTATTGTTACAACTCATTTTTGCTATTTTCATCCTTAAAACAAAGGTTGGTAGTAGTATTTTTGATTGGATTGGCAGAGCTGTCAATAAAGTGATTGATTTTTCACAAGTTGGGGGCGATTTCGTATTTGGTCCCTTAGTGAATGTGCCTGCGGTAGGCAAAGCCTTTGGCGCAGGAGGTTTTATCTTTTTCTTTAAAATCATTCCGACGATTTTATTTGTTGCCGTTTTAGTGAATATTGGCTATTATCTTGGGATTATTCAATTTATAGTGCAGCAACTCGCTCGCGGGATGAATCTTTTAATGAAAGCCTCTGGTTCAGAAGTATTATCCAATATTTCAAGCGCGTTTGTTGGGCAGGTCGAAGCTCAAATTATGATAAAGCCTTATTTGAAAGGCATGACGCAAAGCGAATTAATGGCATCTATGGCAGGCAGTTTTGCCTGTATCTCGGGCGGCGTGATGGCGGCATATATCTCTTTTGGCGTTCCTGCCAAATATTTATTGGCAGCAAGCATCATGGCAGCCCCTGGCGCGTTAGCGATTTCCAAAATCATCTTTCCAGAAACGGAAGTATCGGAAACGGGCGGCGAAGTGAAATTAAAAGTTGCCAAAATGCACTCCAATTTGATAGATGCGATTTCAGCAGGTTGCTCAGATGGATTGAAAATCGGGTTGAATGTAGCCGCGATGCTGATTGGCTTTTTGGCATTAATCGCTTTTTTCAATTATGGATTGGGTAAAATTGGCGGTGTGATAGGTTTCCCTCATTTGAGTTTAGACTTAATTTTGGGGTATCTTTTTGCTGGTTTTGCATGGTGTATGGGCGTTCCAAGCGATGAAATCGTGACCGCAGGAGCTTTGATGGGAACGAAATTAGCTGCAAATGAATTTGTTGCATATAGTCAATTATCACCTTATGTAAAAGCGGAAGCAGGACAGGCGTTAATGATGGTTGCAGGACATCCGATGTCGCAAAAAACGATTGCAATTGTGAGTTTTGCCCTTTGTGGCTTTGCGAATTTGGGTTCTATGGGTATTCAAATTGGTGGCATTAGTGCCTTAGAGCCAAGTCGGAGAACGGATTTAACCAAATTAGCATTTAAAGCGTTGATTGCAGGAACTTTGGCTTCGTATATGTCTGCAACGATTGCAGGTATTTTACTGTAAATAGTTGAAAATAAGCAACTTAACGTGCGTCAAGTTTGAAACTTGACGCACGTTTTGCGCATAATATTTTTTATTTAGCATCCGTCACATCATTGACCAATGCAATTTTATCGCCTTCTCTACTTATCGCTAATCTTTTAATATTTTGAATCCCATACGGACGCAAATCTGCAATTTCGCGCCATTCTTGCTGTG
>JBDLWG010000344.1:0-3467 GCA_039804385.1 Bacteroidota bacterium | reverse complement strand
TCGCTCCCATTTTTCATTTTGACATCAAAGACGGTAAAATTTGGTTTCAATGTAATAACACCGAACGCGAAGTCGTAGATGAATTGATGGCAATGGGCGTTGAAAAACAAGATATTGTTTTGGGATTCTTGCCGCCTTATGCACGACATTTATCGGGTTTTGCGGCAGCTTGATACCTAAAATATTGATTATCAATATTTTAAAGGTCGTCGAGGTTGCAACCTCAACGACCTTTTCTTACTTTACTTTCTAAAATTTGTTTTACTTGGCGTTACAACAAGACCAACTCCATTTGCCAGATGGCATCTGGCAAATGGAATATTCAAAACCATTTTTAAGCTGCCTGCAATGCTTGCAAAACAAATGGATTCGAAATCGTTTGCCGACCATAATTTTTAAGCAAATCTACTTCATTTTGCGGTGTCACTTTTTGCACATTTTGCCCACTACCAGGGATACGCTGCATGAAAAAAGGAGCTAAATCCGCTGAAATATAGGTTTTATGGACATTTGGAAAATCTATAAGTGGTTTAATACCCGTCTGTTGTTTAAACATTTCGCTGTATTGAAATGCCCATACCCCTGCGTTTAGGCGCAAAGTTCCAATTTCCAACTGCCGATAGGTCAATCGGAACACAATTTCTACATCTTTCGGCGTGTAAAAATCTTGTTGACCTTCTTCTGATTTGAAAAAATTAAAAAAACGTTTTATCATTTTGAAAAAGGGTTGATGGATTTAAGATAATAATAATTGGAAACGTAACGTAATACATCGTTGAATCAAGTCATATCTTGCTTGACTCAACAAAGGTCTAAATTCTTTTTCTAATAAGGTGTTAATTCGATTCAAATTTTCTATACAGAGTAAATTTTTATAAATGGCTGCAAATCGAGTATCGTTTTCTTGCAATAATTTGACCAAATCGAAATGATTTACATTTTCGACATCATGCCAGCCCGTTTTGGGTGACGACTTTTGGACGTATTTTTTCAAAAAAGCATCAATTCGGCGTTTATCTTGAAACACTTGTTGGATTTTAGCTTCTTTTTCATTCCAAAACAAGCCTCGTGCGGTGTCATATATAGGTGTAAAACGCGGTAATGCTTTGCCTTCAATATCACTGATAACGCCCCAATTATAAAAATGTCTATCGCTATTGCCCACAATCGCATCAAAGATAAGCAATTTTACGAGATTTTCCAACAATGGATGCCAATTATTCGGAAAACTATGTTGCAAAGACAATTCTGCAAATTGAAATGTAAATAAATTCCGTGATAAATTTTGTTGTTCAACCGTTTCTACAAATTGTCCATCTTTATCATTCAAAAACGCAGCGTAAATTTGGGCGGCATGTATCAATTGTTCATTTTTTTTCAAAAAGTAGCGACTTAGAAAGCGAATTTGCTCATTTGCTATCACTAATTTGGAAAACGCCATGTCCAAACCTAAGACACAACCGATTCGATTCATCAAATATTCCGTAATACTTTCCACAGGATACCATTTATGTCCTACTTTGGCAATGTAAGCGACCCATTTAGGGCGATTTGCTCGATAGGTTTGTCCATATTCGTACACTTTGATAAAATCCTTTGGTGCGTCTCCGCCGATACTAACATCTTTTACGACATAATAGTTCCGTTTTTTTAAAGTGGGCAAATATTGGTGCCAAGCGATTTGCCAACCACTTTGATTCAATAAACGTTTTTTTTGTAACATCATTGTTGGATTTTGATTGGTTTTATTTCGGGCGCAAAGGTAAATGATAGCAAGTGTTTAAACAAATTATTTTAAATAATATAAAATGTTTTAATAATCAAAGTGAGTCGTAAAATATTGATAAACAATATTTTACGACTCATTTCACCAGATTTTTTTCACACAATCGCTTTTTCGATCATGGCGATTTCAGATGCGTTTAAATCGTATAACTCATATACCAATCTATCAATCGTTGCCTCTAAATCGGCGGTCGAAACGCTGAAATCCGATTTTTTTTGCGCTAAAATCTGTTCCACAAGGGCGATGATGGGTTTATGCGCCGTTTCGGGCGCAACTTTGATGGGCAATTGTTCGATTTTGTATTTTTTCCACAAATTGGTTCCCATTCCAGAAGTTGTAGAAATTTGATTGAAATACCATTCAGAAACTTTTGAATTTAAAATAGCTAAAATGTAAGCCAAATCTTCGCCAACCATAATAAAACATTTGTCATTCGTATAAAAACCTTGATTGTCCAAACAAAATTTTGGCTTGTTTGATATTTCGCCCCATATTATTTTTTCTTTTTCAAAATCATCCATATAAGCACAATCTCGCATATTTGTCCAATGAGTTCCTTTATTATGTCTTATTTCAAGTTTTTTTTGAAATTTTGAAAAATGATGCTCTAATAAGGTTGGATAATCATTTTCTACATCTATTCTATTGAATCGTTTTTTCAAACCATTATGTGCATTAATAATGTAAAATTTTTGATAATCAATACTGTATTTTTTCAAATCGCGCCCTCTTAAAACAGGCTTAATAATTTCAGCATTTTTAATATCTTTTTGAATTAAATCATCTTTTGTTTTTTCATCAACTATAAATGCTTCATTAAAACCAGTTAATATACCAATATTAATTTGGATATTCCATTTTTTCAAGGGTTTGCCCATTTTTTCCAATTTTGTTTTCAAATCAATCGTTTCTGATGACCCGATAATCCAACCATCCTCTTGCAAATCCGTCAAAACCATTTTTTTGTTTTGAAAATACAAGTGCATATTTTCTTTGGTATCAAAATCATGAGTCAACACGGCGGCTTCTAAATGATTGTCCCACAATGCTTTTTGCGTGATTAAAACATTGCTTTCAACGGTTGCTTCCGTAAAAACTTGGGTATCTTCGATATTCAAAAGATGCATTGGATTGCTTTTTTGAATCAAAAACTGCCGCAACAATTGTCCATATTGCGTTTTCAACCACGAGTTTGACGTAATGAACGTTAAATACGCATTTGGTTTTAACAAACTTATACTGCGTTCATAAAACAAACAATAGATATCACCACTTTTGCTATACGTCTTATACGCCTGCAAGCCTTGAACTAAATCTTTGATTTTCGTCAACGCAAAATACGGCGGATTGCCAATCACCACATCAAAACCCAAAAATCGCCCGTCATCATCCAACACTTCGGGGAATTCAAACCGCCATTCAAACGCATTTTGATACAAAACGTTGTTTTTAATGGCATCCACTTTTTGTTGCGCTTGCGCGACGAGCGTTTCGACCCGTTCGATTTCCGCTTCATCCACACTGTCGCCAAACAAATTTTGATTTTGCAAATTAAACAATTGCCCTTTTAATTTTGCCAAATCAATATTTTCTTTCATTTTTTTATGGAAAATGGATTGAAATTGTTCTTTTATTTGGTCAATAAAAAGAATCAAATCATTTTTAACGATTTTAGAATTGG
>JBDLWG010000343.1:0-3209 GCA_039804385.1 Bacteroidota bacterium | reverse complement strand
GGCGCAATAAACCATTCTCGTGGCGCGTATCGCTTGCCTGTTTTATCAAAAACGTCCAAATCTAAACATGCTTTCCCAAAAAAATGGTGCAACGACGATTCTAATTGTTGTGCCTGCACATTAAAACATTGATAAGTCATCACAATTTCGACATCTGCCATTAAATAAGTCGGCGATTGGGACGCATTTTTAATGCGTTCGGCTACACTTGTCGTTGTATAACCTATTTTATACAAATTTTTGAGTTTTTTAAGCGCAGGTTGTTTGCTTTTGGAAGTCAAAATATAGAGGTGACCTGCTGCTGTATCATCGCTCGTAATCACTTGATAATTCGTAGTCAAAGATTCTGCTATGGTATCTTCGTGCTGCGAGATGGATTTGCCATTCGACAACAAGGCTTTGTACAAAGACCGATAAAGCATATTCGATTCGGTACCATTTTCAAAAAGAACCCGTGTCCGACCATCCTTACGCACCCGACTGCCACTTTTATAGGTTTGCGTAAGGTCTTGATAATCAACCTGTTCCAAATAAAGTAAGATGCCATTATGCACATAAAATTCACCCACCCGCAAATGCGCTTGTTTAAATTCAATCAATTGTCGTTTCTGATTCGACAAGTTTTTTTGAACCGTTTTAAACAACGATTCATACTTATCAAAATCTTTACACGGTTTTCGTTGCGCAATAAAATCGGCTTGTGCTTTTTTATCGGGATGTTGCGCGTGTTTGAATTGAAATAAATCATTATCGGAATCCTCTTCCAACAAACCAAATTCATCTTGTTCAAAAATCGCTTCTAACGAATCCACTTTTTTCGCTTCATTCGACAGCAAACCCAATCGGTCGTAAGGCTGCAAAACAGGCCATTTTTGAACATCGGCTCGGATGGATTTTAGCCGAACAAACAATTGATATTCTTGAATACTGCCTTTTGGTTGCGGAAGTCGTTGATTTTTTTCATAAAAATCATTAATTTCTTGAAAAGCCGCTATCGAACGGTCGTCTTCATTCCGTAAACCACTATGATTCGGTTTTACATGCAGCAAACCAAATGGATCATCGTTAAAAATGTCGTCTAAATTTTTTTTAATTGCCATGTTGTCGTTTGCGCTTTTGTTCCCGAATATAAATTAAAACTTCTGCCATCCGTTTTTCAAGCGGGTTTGCTGAATCAAGTTGCGGAGGACGGTTCCATTGGGCATGGAACGCTTTAATTTTTTCCCACATCAATACGGCTTCTGCTTCGGTCACTTGAATCCGTGTGGATGCAATCACTTCTTGAATGATTTTCAACACTTTAGGTGTAACGGATTTTGATAATATTTCATAAGCCTTTTGAAATGGATTCACTTGGTCAATCAAATCAATATGCAAATCGTCTATATTGATAAATTTATCTGCCATTTGAATGAACCGTTTATCGCCCGAAACATGGTTTTTAACCACCGAATCTAACACAATATGTTGGCGCACTTCCTCGATTTCCGTTTCCGAAAGATGTGGATATTTGGTTTGAATGAGTTTCGGAATCAATACTTTATTAATCACTTCGGGGTCAATATTACCCGAAAACGCACTTTGTATGGTACTGTTTTGCAATAAGTTCGCTTTCAAATCATTCAAATCGGTTTCAATAATAGCTTTCACGCGTTGCGTACTGGGCGTTTTGAAACCGCGTACTTTGATTTCCCCTGCTTCGGGCAAGTCGTCATCTGAAAGTTTGGTTTTGAATTTAAAATTTGGAGCCAAGACTTGTTCCATCAACAGCGAAGCCGTAATTGCTTTGAGCATATTATTGACGGCATCTTGTACAGACGCTTGTGCCGCGTCGGGTTGCGCAATCAAATTGGTGAATTGCGCATGTATTTTATTCGGACTATCGCGGGTGCAACGACCAATAATTTGAATAATTTCCGTCAATGAACCCCGATAACCAATCGTCAAAGCGTGTTCACAAAACGTCCAATCGAAACCTTCTTTTGCCATGCCGAGCGCAATGATGAGATCCATATCCTCTGCCGATTGGATATTGCGCAAATAACGAAGGACTTTTTCACGGTTTTTGGGTTCATCATTGACCAAATCCGCGATTTTCAAGATTTTACCATCCTGATGTCGCTTCACGTAAAGAATCCCTGTTGCCTCGTCTTCGTGTTGTACGTCACCGATAGCATCTAAAATCGTATCTACTTCTTTGTATTTATCTTTGGTGGATTCCCCCGTATTCACATTCGGAATATGCAAAATCGTTTTTTTATCGGTGTCCAACACTTCTAAGATAGCCGAAGTATATTTGCCTTGATAGAAATGATAGCCGATGCCCAACGATTTCAAATATTGATATCCATTCAATTGATTGTAATAATTGTAAGTCACTTTCGTAAACCGCGCTTCGGTTTCGGGCGAAAGGACAGGCATCGTGTCGCCTCGAAAGTACGAACCGGTCATGGCAACCACATGTGCCGACGATTGCGCCATCACATCGCGCAACACTTCTCCTAAAATGCTATCCGCACCCGCAGATACATGATGAAATTCATCTATGGCTAATAAGGTGTTATTGAATAACTTAGGTTCTAATTCGGCATACGCAAACCGCAAGGTCGCATGCGTACAAATTAAAATTTTCTCGTCATTGGTCATAAAACGGTGGAAAATTTTAACTTTACTTTGATTCGTATCCGCGCCTGCGATGCAGAGATTATACGCATCATTCGGTTCCCAATCCATAAAAAAGCCATGCTTTTTGAGTTTTGTTTGGGCGAAAGAGCTTCCAATAGCCCGTTCAGGCACCGCAACGATGACTTTTTGAATGTTTTGATGCGCTAATTTGTCCAAAGCGATGAACATCAACGCTCGAGATTTCCCTGACGCAGGAGGTGCTTTCAATAAAAGATATTGTGCATCGCGGGCTTGATAGGCTTTTTGCTGCATTTCGCGCATACCGAGCGCGTTTGTGTGCGCACTCGCGCCTGTTTGAGCGTAATTGACTTGAACGATATTGAGCATTTTTGTTGAGTTGTTCGGTCCCGCAGGACGCAAAATTTCACAAATTTAGGAAAATTATGGGTGAAAACTTGCGTCTTGCGAGATGAAATTAAAAAAAAATGCTCAATGCTTCATTTTAAACAGCCCTATTTTTGTTTTTTTATAAAATTTTACTCAAAAAATGATTTTGTTTTAGTATTTTGTTATAAATTTGTACG
>JBDLWG010000342.1:0-13526 GCA_039804385.1 Bacteroidota bacterium | reverse complement strand
GGCGCGATTTTAAACGATTTTTCTTTTAAAACCTTGCCATCCGAACCGCGTTCGGGCGCGGGAATCACAAAATCCGAGACTTGCGGCACGACATCAATATCATCTGTTTCCAAACTATAATCCGCATTATAGGCTTTGCCCAAGGGAAAATGAACATTCGCCTTTTTCTCCGAATTGACACTAAACGCATAGACATATTGTCCCGCAACCTTGTTTTTAACCAATAATTGAAACCGTTGATTGACTTGCCAATCCTTTTTGGTCAATTCGTAGTACGCATTCGGTTGATTATACGCCGCCGAAGCATCGCCCATCGGTTTGCCCGTCAAATTGACGCTGTAACGAAACACAAATTGTCCTGCTAAATTGGTTTTTGCCCCTTCCGGTTCAGGCACAATTTGGAACGCCGCATCCAAATACGTAATTAAATCATCATATTTCACCTTGATAAAACCCGCATTCCCCCAAGCCATACCCCAACTATTCATAATTTCAACGGTATTTTGCGCATCATCATAACCCACAAGCACCATCGCATGTCGGCTATGTTGTCCGTAAGGATTCGGGTCTCCTCCCGGATTCCAAATCCCTGTGGCAGTGTAAAAAGTACGGGTCAAACGCATACAAACCACCACCGGTTTGCCCTGCGCCACTGCATTTTTAATAAAACCCAATTTGCGTTCCTTGCTATCCGACGTTTTGAATAACGGCACAAAATCTTTGATTTTATGCTTGAGTGCGGCTTCGCCTAAACCCACAGGAGGCGTTTCTTGACAATGATTCGGGTTATAATCCGATAACAAGACATTTCCTTTGTTTTTAAGGTGATTCAACGCATCTTCTGGATACGTGCCGCCGCACGAAGTCGAATTGGGTTCCGCTTTGACGTAATTATACACGTACATCGCCGAAAACGCGGCTTGCGTAATTTGCGCCGTATTCGTGATATTATTGCGTTTCGCCCAATCAATCGTTTGCGCACCATAGCCCAATGCCCATGCCATGCAAGAGGCAATAGCACCTTGATGCCCAGGACGCGGACAATACGATTTAAGGCTGGCAGCCGAAGCCAAATCCTCACTTTCAAACCCCAAGTCGGAAGCCGGAACGGACATTTGAGGGAGCGCGTTATATTGCGCTTCGTTGAAAATCAAGCCTGTTTCCAAATCCTGCGCCTGCGCAAACATTGGAATCCAAAGGGCGAAAAAAATTCGCAGGTACTTCTTCATATTCTTTTTTTTAAAAATTTAAAAAATGGTTTTCAAATCAAGCTCCCATTCATTTGGAATGCCAAAAATAGTGATTTCAAGATAAATTATCTTTTTTTGTAACTACTTAGCGTATCGCTAAGTAGTTACCTTTTTTTAATATATTATTCTTGAAAAAATGGAATAGCCTCTAATATAAATAGGGGCAAAAGTGGAAAACGTTACTTATTTTAGCAAAAAAAAGTGTCTTTTAACTAAAATAGCTTAAAAAATTGGAAACCTTTTAATTTTAAGAGCTTTGAAGCTCTAAAAGAGCGCGTGAAGGATTTAAAAGAGCCAATGATTCATTCAAACAAACGATTTTGCCTTGCTCGAATGTCTGCTTTTCAATTCAAAAACAGGTGATTGGAAAAATTGGAATTTTTGTTTTTTATCAAGAAAATCTACAAAACCCACCCAATCCAAGCACAACAATTTGTAACTTTGTTTTTTTTGAAACCAAAAAAACAGTGTAATGAATTATTTTTTTAAACCTATCTTTTGGATAATTATTGGTTTACAAACCTCGTTGACGGCGCAATCTACGATTCAAGGCATGATTTTGAATGACCGTGATGAACCTATCGAGCATGCTCTTATCTCCATTTGGCGCGATACGATTTTATTGGAAGCGCAAGGCACACAAACCAATGAAAAAGGTTTTTTTAAAATTTCAATTCAAAATAACCTTTTTAAACAACATTTAAATTTGCAAATATCGCATTTGGCTTACCAAAAATTTCGATATGATTTGCCTTTGCAAAGTCAAAATATAGATTTAAATCGTATTGCATTGAAGGCAACAACCGTCGATTTGAACACTGCGGTCATCTCCGCACAGCGCGAAGCGGTGCGCATTTCGGGCGATACAGCTGAATTTGCCGCGAGTGCTTACCCCGTGCAGCCGAACGCGCCGTCTGAAGATTTGTTGAAAAAAGTGCCTGATGTGGAAATCAATCGGGATGGAACGGTCAAGGCGCGGGGCGAAACTGTCAAACAAGTGTTGATTAATGGGAAACCTTTTTTTGGAAAAGACCCGCGTATTGCATTGCAAAGTTTGCCCGCAGATGCGATTGAAAGTATTAAAATATATGAAAAAAAGAGTGAACAAGCTACTTTTTCAGGCATTGATGATGGCGAGCGCGAAATGACCATTGATTTAAAAATCAAACCAGCGTATAATAATCGCAATAATGGCAAATTTTCAGGTGGTTTCGGGACGGCAGATAGGCATTCGGAACGCGGCATTTTTAACCAATTTGAGGATAAAAGTAAGTTGACTGCCTTGATTGCCGCCAATAATATCAACAAAACAGGGTTTTCAGAAGATGATTTTTTGTCTTTTGCCAATGGCAATCGCAATGGAAATGGGGGCAGAGGCGGCAATTTTGCCCCGCCGCAAACCAACAACAATACCAGTAAAGGCTTTCGGACCGTGGAAACAGGCGGCGCAAATTGGATTTTAAATCCAACTTCAAAAATAGATATAAATTTAAGTTATTTTTACAATCATCAGAACACCTTGACAGACAAACAGTTAGAACGATTTAATTTTTTGCCAACTCAATTTTTTACCTTGCGTTCCCAAAGTTATAGTCCGTCTGATAATCGCAATCATCGTTTCAATGCGATGTTGGATTACAAAATCGATACGTTTACTTCGATTCGCTGGACGGCTACAGCGACGTTCAACAAGACGCACACTGATAATATGATAGACGCATTCAATCGTTTACAGGATGTCGTCAAACAAAGTCGCAATCAACGAATGACGGGAAATGATAATATTGGCAATTCGGGTTCGAGTATGGCGTTGTTGCGGCGGCGATTGAGCAAGGCGGGCAGGACGGTCTCTGCACAATTGACGTATAATTACAATAATGCTACACAAAAAATTGAAACACAAGGGATTACAAATTATTTTCGGACAACTCAGGAAACGTTGTATCGGACGGATAGTTTGAATCAAGCAGACCATCGAACCAATTATCGCCATCAATACACGACGCAAATCACTTATACAGAGCCTTTTGCAAAACGCTGGACGGCTGAAACTTCTTATCGATATATGAAAACGGATCATGCGGCAATGCGCAATGTCTTGATTTTCAAACAAAATAGTTGGAATGAAAAGGAAGATTTAAAAAATAATTATAACAATTTATATCAAACGCATCGCGCTAATCTCGGGATTCGGTATGTGGAAGCCCAAAAATTAACTGTTGGTTTGGGCATGGCAGCGCAAGAATCTTTGTTAAAAGGCGATTTTTTATCGGCTGGAACGATTGTAAATCAATCCTTTAGGTATTTTTTGCCGAATACACGCTTGGAATATACGCCCAATCGTGGGACGCGTTATGCGGCTTTCTACGAAACGAGTGTGCAAGAACCGTCTATCGACCAATTGCAACCGATTCGGGATAATACAGACCCGTTGAATATTTGGCTCGGCGACCCGAATTTGAAACCCGAATATACCCATCGAATTAGAACGATGTATCATTCGTTTCAACGCGTCAAAAGCAATTTTTGGTCTGCCAATGCCGATGCGAGTTGGACAAAAAACAAAATTGTGAATGCCTTGACAACCGATTCGCTCTTACGCCGAATCAATAAACCATTGAATTTGAATGAGAATCAAAGATGGTTTATTGCTAATGCTCGATTATCGGGCGGTTTTCGATGGTTGAACCAAGCCTTGCGCGTAAATCAAACGTTGAACGGCGGTTTCCAATCGGGCGTAACGCCTGTGAATGGCGCGGACAATCGCACCCAACAATGGCGTTTCGGGATTTCGACGCGGGTGGAATATCGCGTTCAAGAAATAGTAGAATTGGTTTTAAAATATAGTTTTGATTACACAAAAACGCAATATGATTTGACCGCCGCGCAACGATATAATATTCAAGATTGGGAAGCCGAAACCAATTGGACGATTACGCCTGATACGCAATTATCCATTCATTTCGATTATAATTTGAATCATTCAACGACTTTAAATAATACGATTGGGATTCCCTTGTTAAACCTTCGTTTTTCGCGGTTTTATGGGCTGAATCGGCGATTAGAGTGCCGATTTTTGGTGGTTGACGCGTTAAATCGCAATTCGGGCGTGACAAGAACGGCTGATTCCAATTATTTTCAAACCGAAACGGTGCGTTCTTTGGGGCGATATGGGTTGATGATGTTCGTGTATTCGATGAATTCGACTCCCAAAAAACGGGGTGAAAAACAAGAAAGGAACGAGTAACCGCCTCTTAAAATCCCGAAGGGATGACACTTCGGTAGCTACAAAAGGGGCATCCCTTCGGGATTTAAGGTGTGGGCTTATCGTTGCAATAGTTTCACTTCGACGCGCCGATTCATTTTTCGATTTTCGGGCGTAAGATGGTCAATGATAGGATATTGGGGACCATAACCGACGCATTCGATGCGGTTTGCCGCCACTCCTTTTTCGTTCAAATAGGTTTTGACCCGTTCCACCCGCTTTACGGATAACTCAATATTGATTTTTTCAACGCCTTCATTCGACGTATGCCCTTCTAACAAAATTCTTACATGCTCGTTTTCCAACATCGTTTCCGCCAATTCATCCAAAGTGGCATAGGCTTCAGGCACTAATTCGGCTTGGGATTGGTGGAAACGGACATCTTCCAACCGCAAATTTTTCCCAATATCCAATTTTTCTATCAAGTCTTTCAAGGTCGCAGGCGCGGGCAGTGCGGGGCGCGTGTGCGTCAAATAGACCGTATCCACCACCACCGTTTTATATTGCGTGCTATACACTTCGGCGATATGACGGTAGAGCGTATCATACACAATTGTTATTTTCTTAATTGTATCTATATGTTGCACAACACGTTGTGTGGGCAAAGTAGCCATTTGGGCAGTTGTAAATGCAGGAATATTCAGCACACCGACTAAGGCGTATTTCAATTTTTGCCAAGAAATATCTCCGACTTTGGTGGTTTGTTGATAATCCCAACCTTTGGTATCTTGCCGAAACGTGTTATTACCCACTTTGAGCGAGTCTGAAAAAGACCATTCCTTGTAAGCGGATATCGTATCCATCATCACCTCCATATTGTTGACAATCAATTTGTAATGATATTTGCCATCTTTTTCCAACTCGGGCAAGAGATAAGTATTGCTCGTGTAAGAAGTATTTGGTCTGCCTTTAGCGCGATTTTCAAACAAAACGACCCCATCTTCATTAAAAACAATTTGAATTTGTTGCGGACTGACGATAGGAAATGCCGTACATTCATAATAAGCCATATATTCAATTTTTGAATTTAAATCAAAAATATCGTCTGAAATATAAACGACAATATTCATTTTATAGCCTTTCACTTTCGGAACGACGATACGCCGCCAAAGCGTTCGGTCAAGGTTATACAAATTAACAAAACCTTCTATATTATTGACCCCATATTTTTTGTCGCCAAAATTTTTAAAGGTAACTGCCACATCACTCACAATTTCATGGGGGTCAAAAGTGGCTTCCAATACAAATTGAGCATGCAGTTGCCCCAGAAAAAGACTTAAAAAATAGATTAGGAATAATTTTTTCATAGAGAAAATGGATTTATAATGAGATGCCGTAAAAGTACCATTTTCACAACATTGTATGCATTTTTGTTTTGAATTGAAAACGATTTTAGAATCCAAAGTGCGGCAAGTTAAAACTTGCCGCACTTTTTGCCACCGCAGTTTTTTTCAATTGAAAACCATTTTGAAATCCAAAGTGCGGCAAGTTGCAACTTGCCGCACTTTTTGCGTTTAATTTTTTCTTTTTGCGTTTAATTTTGTCCAATTCTATCGCGCTTAATGCTACATTAAAAAAAGGATTTGTGGAATTGCTTGAAAAACGTTAAATTTGTTTCAAAATTAAACGATTCTGAAAAAGCTATCTTGACGAAGTTCTCCATGAAACAAGTCTTGGAAAGCATTTAAAAAAGAGCCTTTTATAATTAAAATTGGATATGAATCAACTCATTCTGGGAGATAATTTAGAGATTTTGCGCAAAATGGATCGTGAATCCGTCGATTTGATTTACCTTGACCCGCCTTTTTTTAGCAATCGCAATTATGAAGTCATTTGGGGGGACGATGGTGAAATCCGCAGTTTCCAAGATAGGTGGGCGGGCGGCATCAGTCATTACCTCGAATGGCTCAAAGAACGCGTTACCGAAATGCACCGCATTTTGAAACCAACTGGTTCGATTTTCCTGCATTGCGACTGGCACGCCAATTCCCATATCCGTGTGGATATTTTGGAAAAATTGTTTGGCTATGAAAATTTTAGAGGTGAAATCATTTGGCAACGACACAATTCGCATAATGATGCTAAGAAAAAATTAGCTGTTTTGACTGATACGATTTGGTATTTTTCTAAAAATCAACACTTTACATATAATTTAATTTACACCGAATTGACTGAAAATTATCAAGAATCCAATTATCGTTTACAAGATGAGAAAGGCTTTTATGCTTCAAGTGATTTGACAGGCTCAGGTGTCAGAACAGGAGAATCAAGTGTCGAGTGGCGCGGTTATAATCCGACCCTTAAAAATCGTCATTGGGCAGTACCAAATGCTATTTTAGAAGCAAATATAGGAAAAGAACGACTTAAAATGCTGAACACCATTGAGAAGTTGGAATTATTAGAAAAATATAATTTGATAATATTTACATCCAATGGAACGCCGCGTTTTAAACGATATTTGAGTCATTCAAAAGGAAATTTAGTTGGAAATATTTGGACAGATATATCTAATGTCCAAGCACAAGCCACTGAACGCATCGGTTATCCCACTCAAAAACCCGAAAAATTATTGAAACGCATTATCGAAATGGCTTCCAATGAAGGCGATGTCGTTTTAGACCCTTTCGTGGGCGGCGGCACAACGATTGCGGTTGCGAATCTTTTGAATCGGCAATGGATTGGCATTGACCAATCGGTGCAAGCGGTGAAAGTCAGTGAGTTACGCTTATGGAATTTAATGGATTTATTCAGCAAACCATTTTTGACCAAACTGCATAAATACGATTATGATACGTTGCGCTACAAAGATGCCTTTGAATTTGAACAATTTATCGTGCATCAAATGGGCGGAACGCCGAACCTCAAACAACGCCATGATTTGGGTTTAGACGGCAAAACGTTGGAAAACGTGCCGATACAAGTTAAAAGAAGTGATAATGTGGGTCGAAATGTCATTGATAATTTTTATGCAGCGATTCAACGCGCTGATAAACGGTTATATGAAAAATTAAAAGCTGAAAACAAGGTTGCAGGTTATATCGTAGCGTTCAGTTTTGGGAAAGGGGCGATTGAAGAAGTGGCGCGATTGCGCCGTGCTGAATCATTGATAATCAAACTGTTACGTGTAGAAGAAATCGTGCCTATTTCCAAAAAACCAACGTTGACCGTTACCGCAACTGCCTTAGAAAAAGATAAAAAAGGGATTCAAGAAATCCATTTTAAAGCGGTTGGACAATC
This sequence comes from Bacteroidota bacterium, assembly GCA_039804385.1. Classification (GTDB taxonomy): domain Bacteria; phylum Bacteroidota; class Bacteroidia; order Chitinophagales; family Saprospiraceae; genus JAAFJT01. Next base: position 5,774 of record JBDLWG010000342.1, on the reverse strand, counting down.
AGCAGTGGGCATCGAATTTTATAGTTGGGATTTTGATTATCAAGCAGATAAAGGGATTTTTAAAGCCAATATTTTGTTGGACAAACAAGGCGAACAAACCTACGCTTTCAAAGCTGGACAACACCATGTAGCGATTAAAGTCGTTGATAATGATGGACTTGAAAATATAGAAATTTTACCATTGAAAGTAAATGGGAAAGTTACTTGCTGATTTTTAAAGCAGGATTCAAAGGATGTTTCACATCCTTTGAATCCTACACAATCCCAAAAATCCTAATTCAACCCTTCCAATCTCAATTTTGAAATTAATTGTGTCAATTCAATAAACGTTTCCAAAGACAATTGTTCAGGTCTTTTGGTGAAAAACGCGGTTTCTGGAATCGGCGTTTCGCCAAAAATGGGCAATAATGAATTGCGCAACATTTTTCGCCGTTGTCCGAAAGCGGCTTTGACCACTTGTTTGAATAATTTTTCATCGCAACCCAAATCCAAATTCGCTTTTCGGGTCAACCGAATCACGCCTGATTGCACTTGCGGCGGCGGATTAAAAGCCGATTTATCAACCGTAAATAAATATTTGGTTTCATAAAATGCTTGACACAAAACACTTAAAATCCCATAGGTTTTGCTTCCAGGAGGCGCACAAACGCGTTCTGCCACTTCTTTTTGAAACATCCCCACCATTTCTGGAACGACGGTTTTGAAATCAATCATTTTAAAAAGAATTTGCGAAGAAATATTATAGGGAAAATTGCCTAATAAACAAAATTCTTGATTAAAAAGCGTTGTTAAATCCAATTTTAAAAAATCCGCTTCCAATACAGAGCCTTTCAATACAGGAAAATGCTCATGCAAATAATCCACCATATCACGGTCTGCATCCACCGCCAATAATTCAATGCCTTGAGCTTTTTTTTCCAATAAATATTGAGTCAAAACGCCTTTTCCGGGTCCAATTTCTAAGATACGCGGATACTTTTCCGTCAATAACAAACCATTGACGATGCGCTGCGCGATGTCTTGCCGATGCAGGAAATGTTGTCCGAACGATTTTTTAGCCTTCATAATTCCATTGTTTTTTTAAAAATCCCACAAAAGTCAAAAAAATATTTTACTTTTGGAGTCGAGTTTATACTTTCACGTTTATTTATCACCCAAAATTGGCATGATGAAACATTTTTTGAACCTATGTATCGGGATTTGCTTTGCCGCGAGCGCGTTTGCGCAAGTCAGTCGAGTGGAATTTGGCAAAAATAGAGTCCAATTTCACCGCAATTTTGAAGATTGGTCTCAATACGAGAGTGAAAATTTCACTACGTATTGGTACGGAGAAGGCAGGCAAATCGGGCAAGCGGCGGCAATGATGGCAGAAGCGGATTTTGAAGAAATCCAAAAAATATTGGAACATCGGTTGAGTTTCAAACCAGAACTCATTGTTTATGTGGATGTTACAGATTTGAAACAAAGCAATATGGGTTCGGAAGAAACCTTTATGACCACTTCGGGACAAGTCAAAGTGGTAGGCGAAAAGATTTTTGTGTATTTTGATGGCAATCATCAAACACTGCGCAAACAGGTACGCGAAGGGGTGGCAACTGTTTTTTTGAACGCGATGTTATTCGGTTCGAGTTTTCAAGAGATTGTTCAAAATGCGGTGATGCTCAACCTGCCCGAATGGTACAAACAAGGTTTAGTGGCGTACATCGGCGAGGAATGGAATAGCGATTTGGACAATGAAATGCGGGATATTTTTCAAAACAAAAGGTATAAAAATTTCAATCGGTTTGCTGAAAATGAGCCGCGTTTGGCAGGACACGCCTTTTGGAATTATATTGCCCAACAATTTGGCAAATCAAATGTCAGTAATTTATTATACTTGACCCGCATCAATCGGAGTTTAGAGGAAGGTTTTCAATATGTTTTGGGTGGGAGTTATGAAGGGATTGCGATTGCGTGCATGGAATATTTCAAAAAAAGATATGAAAATGAAGTCGCTCCATCGAATTTGGAAACGTTGAAATTTAAAAATAAACGCAAATTACCATTGACTCAACTCAAAATCAGTCCTGATGGCAAGCGTGTGTGTTATGTTACGAATGAAATTGGCAAATTTAAAGTTTATATTCAAGACGTTGCAACTGGGAAACGGACGCAAATTTTCAAAGGCGGCGGACGCAATCCATTTCAAGCAACGGATTATAATTATCCACTCTTGGCTTGGAATCCTGACAATCAACGCTTATCTATCGTGCATGAAAAACGGGATGTGGTGTATTTGACCGAATATAATTTTGAGAAAAATCAAAAAACGACAGATGAATTTGTTCGCGAGTTTCAACGAATCCACAGTCTTGATTATATGAATCCCCGAGAAATGGTGATTTCGGGAACGATCCGCGGTTTTTCAGATATTTTTACCTATAATACGGTGAATCGACAATATCGACGTATCACCCAAGATTTGTGGGATGATGCGAATCCTGTTTTTGTTAATATTCGGAACAAAAAAGGAATTTTATTTGCCTCGAATCGGGTGACGAGTCGTTTTGAAAATCAGAAATTGGATTCGGTGCTGCCGATAGCCCATTACGATATTTTTTATAAGAATTTAGAAGATACGTCTAAAAATTTGGTGCGGATTACCAATACGCCACTCGTAAATGAGTCGCAACCTGCGGCAATAGATACGTTTTTTTTCACCTATTTGAGTGATGAAAGTGGGATTACCAATCGACAAGTCGGGCATTTGGAAGATGTATTTGATTACACGCGAGTAACTTTTTATTTGAAAAATGGAGAGGTGTTAGCGTTTCCACAAGGCGATAAAAGTATCAAGTATGATTCTTTAAAAAATGCGTATTTTGTTATGATAGATTCTATTATGACCAAAATGGATACGAGTCGAGTGGATTCTATTCTTTTAAAAGACATCTATAAAACGATTGCATTGGTGCGTAATAATTCCAATGTGGACAGAAATCTGGTCTCTCAAAGCAGTGCGCCGCGAGTGGGCAAAGTAGCCGAATTGTTTTATAAAGAACGCGCTCCGCACATCCGCGTTTTGCCCCTTCAACCCGATTCGATGATGACTCCACTTTTTACAGAGCAGTGGAAAATGACGCAAAAAATGCGCAACCGAGAGGGCAAAACGCCTGCTCCTCAGCAGCCAAAAGTAGAAATACCGCCTGTCAACAATACCGAACCAGTCAAAGAAGGCGAAAAAAGGGTCGAAAAAGTGCCTACTGCTCCTAAAAAAGATTCTTTAAAATTGGATATTGATAATTATTCATTCCAAACCGAATTTGACCACACCGAAACGCCTAAAACGGTGCAAGTCATTAAGGATGAAGCGGTTACGGTAACAGAAATTAGAACGCCCTCTTTGAATCGAGACAAAAAAGTATGGGAAACCGAATCCGCCCCCGTTTCTCGAAATGGCGAATTTGTGACAAACGCTGAACCAGAACGCAAAATTTTATTTCGCCAAAGTCGAATTACACCGTATCGTTTAAAGTTTAGAAATGATTATATTACGACGACGATGGATAATAGTCCGTTGTTTGGCGGGTTGAATAGTTATGCAGGTTCGCCTGAAGGTTTTCAAATGCAGCCAATGGGCTTATTGATGAAAGCCAATTTCAAAGATTTGATGGAAGATTATCAATTGGAAGGCGGGGCGCGAATCCCCACTTCTTTCAATGGTGCAGAATATTATTTGCTTTTTGATGACAAAAAGCATCAATTAGATAAGCGTTACGCCTTGTATCATAAGGCAACTCGGTATTCTTTTGGTGGCAACAACATTTCAGACGGGCGCAAATCGCGGGAATCCGTCTCGTTAGCACAGATGGAAATTCGGTATCCATTGGATATTTTCACGTCTTTGCGGGTGGCAGCGACTTTGCGTTTTGACCGATACACGCCTTTGGCAACCGATTCATCCACCTTGCGCACGCCTTCCGTCACGGAACAGCGTTTGGGTTTGAAAATGGAATATGTTTTTGATAATACGTTGGACGCAGGCATAAATATTAAAAATGGGACGCGGTATAAATTCACCGCCGAAGTATTGAAAAAAGTACAAATTGATTTTATTGATAAATTAAAATTCGATGCTAATAAAGGCTTTATGACGATTTTAAGTTTTGATGCGCGGCATTATGCGCGTTTAGACCGTCATTCTATCTTGGCATTTCGGGCTGCTGGCGCAACTTCTTTGGGTTCTGAAAAGATTTTACACTATTTGGGTGGAACGGATAACGCGCTTTTTCAAGGTTTTGGGTCGAGCGTAGCAACGCCGAGTGGCGAATATGCGTATCAAATTGCTGCGGCTAATTTGCGCGGTTTTGGCAGCAATATTCGGAATGGCAATTCTTATGCTTTGATTAACACGGAGTTACGCATACCTATTATACGTTATATGTTTAGTCGTCCGATGAGTTCGTTTTGGCGCAATTTGCAAGTCGTTGGCTTTTTCGATATGGGAACGGCTTGGCATGGGACATCGCCTTTCCGCAAAGACAATCCGTTGAATACGATTGTGGTGCAACCCGGCGCACCTCCCATTATTGTGACAGTCAATTATTTCAAAGACCCTTTGGTAGCGGGTTACGGAGTGGGCGGACGCTTTTTACTTTTTGGATATATGATTCGATTGGATAGGGCTTGGGGCATTGAAACGCGAAAAATACAAGACCCGACTTGGCATCTATCCATTGGATACGATTTTTAACTTTTTGAATTAGGATTCTTAGGATTTTTAAGATTCAAATAAGATGGATTTAAAGGATTTTAAATCCATCCTGTTTGAATCTTAAAAATCCTAAGAATCCTAATTCAGACCGTAGGTAGCAACTTGAATTATATTATAACAATTTTCATCAACATTATTTTAACTCATTTTACAATGGAAAAACAATATTCCAATCTCACGGAGTTCTATCCGTATTATTTGACGGAACATCAAGATGCCGTTAGTCGCCGTTTGCATTTCATCGGGACGGGCTTATTTTTGAGCATCATGGCTGCTGGCTTCTACACAGGACGATATAATATTCTGTGGTACGCACCTTTGGCAGGATATGGTTTTGCTTGGGTAGGGCATTTCTTTTTTGAAAAGAATAAACCTGCTACTTTCAAATATCCATTATTAAGTTTGGTATCTGATTTTATCATGTTTTGGCACATTTTGACGGGACAATTGCCTGAACAAATGCGAAAAGCAAAACAGAAAATTTTAAACACATAGTTCACATAGGAATACATAGGGCATATAGGTTTTTTTTGTTGAAAAGGGTATGCCTTTTTCAACAAAAAAACCTATGTGATCTATGTCTTCCTATGTGAACTATGTGTTATACTATTCATGTCGATACCACATCAAAATACCACCAAATAGCGTTATCAAACCTGTTAAAATGCTTGCCATGCGAATCGAATAGCGAATATGGCGCACAAAAGTCAAAATATCGGCTTGATGTGCAGGATATTTGGGCAAAATTTCAGTTGCCATTTTTTCGGTATTGAAAAGGTGGGACGCGTCAAACTCCACTTCCGCCCGTACCAATCGCCCATACACTTTGAAAACTTTCATCCGAAAATAAACATTTAAAAAAAGCATTGCCAAAAAAATACCGATTACAATGGAAATCAATAATATATACATGTTGAATTGTTTTATAGTTCATAAAAAAAATTGCTTGAAATCCTACCTAATTAGGGCAATATTACGCCGCCAGAGTTGGGGTAGAGGGCGCAAAATTTTTGAAAAAATG
>JBDLWG010000341.1:0-2655 GCA_039804385.1 Bacteroidota bacterium | reverse complement strand
TCGCCAAAGCGTTTAAATGTCTTTTTTTCGCTATCCCAAAGACTCATACCTTCTTCCGTTCCAATCCAAATCCGATTGCTCGAATCGGTGAAGAAACAGTTGATAAAATTACTTGATAATGACTGCGAATTTTGCGGACTGTTTTGGTAAACAACATTCGTTTTAACGATGTTAGAAGCGGCATCAAGGACTAATTCAACGATGCCGCCTCCGCGTGTACCGACCCATAAAATACGTTCATTTTGGGGGCTTTTAAACTCAATAAATTGAACGATTGGGTATTCAGAAATATTAAATGTATGATTTGATAAGGTGTTAATTGTTGTAAATGAATTAGTTGCACGATTGTAACGCACCAAGCCGTGACTCCACGTACCAAACCACATATTGCGTTGCGTGTCTTCATAGAGCGTCATAATATAGTTGTCACTGATGCCATTTGCTTCACTGAATTGTTGGGTATTATTGGGACTATTTATTGGGATTTTATAAATACCTCCGCTTCGCGTTGCCGCCCAAAGTATCCCTTCGGTATCGGCATGAATGCCATAAATATAGTCCACCAAACCCGTAATTTTCAACCGTTTTGGTGTGCCTAAACCGTTATTTAAAGGCATTTCATGGATGCCATTTCCGTAAGTACCCAACCACATCGAATTAGGACTTTTTGTTAAGCAACTGATGTTGTTTTCGCCCGTCAAAACGATTTTTTCAAAGGCTTTTTCGGTCATATTTAATTTATTCACCCCTTTATTCGTCCCAATCCACAACAACCCCGAACGGTCTTTGAGCAACGACTGAATACTGCTGTTGCGGAGCGACTGCACGTTTTTGAGGTCGGCAAGGTAGCGGTCAAACACGCCCGTCAACATATTGTAACGGTTCAGACCGCCGTCCGTACCCAGCCACAAGTAAGGAATACCGTTTTCGGTGGATAAAAGTGACGTATATACCGTGTTGTCAATCAAGCCGTTTGGCGTAGGCTCAATCGAAAAGCGTTGATTTGTCGCGGCATCGAGTTTTTTTAAACCATGTTTTGTGGTTATCCAAAACAGGTTGCTCGTGCGCGGGTCTTCGAGAATCGTATAACAGAAATTATCCAAATAACTCCTATTTGTAACGGGTGTATTCGGTTGCTGCATATCGAACATTTGAGGTGTCAAATTGCCTTTAAACGTGTCAAAACACTTGAAAACGCCGTAAGAAGTGGCGCACCACAATGCGCCGTCGCGGGCTTGAATAATGTTTTCAACCTCCAATTTACTGAGGGGTGTGTTTTTGAAATGTCGAAATTTGTTGTTTTCAAATAAATCAATTCCGTAACGTGTACCGACCCAAATGCGCCCGTCTTTGTCCTCAAAAACGGTGTTTATGTTGTTGGTGATAATGGAATTTTCGTCTTTTTCATCGTGTTGAAAGGCTTTGAATTGTTCTGTTTTTCGGTCAAATTGATACAGACCCGTGTTTTGCGTAGCGACCCAAATAATGCCGTTGCGGTCTTCGCAAAGGTCAACGATTTTTGAGCCTTTGTTCTCGTTTGGCAGGTTCGCCGTCACCTTAAATTTGCGTAAATTATAGCCATCGTAGCGGTACAAACCATACCAAGTGCCGAGCCACAAGAAGCCTTTGCTGTCCTGTAACATCGTCCGAACTGTAATGTTCGAGATGCTCAATTCGTCGGAAAGCCGACCAAAAGAGGCATTTTGAGCGTGTATGCCGCTTGTTAAAAAACTAAAAAAAAGAAGAACTCCGTAGAGTTTTGTGCGCTTTACCATAATGGCTCAAAATTACGAAAAATGGGTAAATGCTAATAGTACGTGTTTTTAAAACCTTATTCCACCACTTTCAAAATCCCCTGCATGACCGTATGATGTCCTGGATATGTGCAAACGTATGTGTAATTCCCCGCTTTTGTCGGCGCAACAAAATAAATGGTTTCGGAAGTCGAAGGCTGCACCAATGAGGTATGAAACAACACTTTTGCATTGTTTGGCACGTAGCTCAATTGTGAGCCTTTCATGCCCAATTTAATAGCCAAATTGCCAATTTCATCCGCCGTTTCGGGTTCAACAATCACCAAATTATGCGTCATATCGTCGTCTAAATTGCTGAAAATCAGCTTAATTTTACTCCCTGCCTTCACCTCAACTTGCTCCACGTCGAATTTCAAAACCGCTTTTGTCCCAATCGCAATCACTTTGTCGGGTGCCGACCAATCATTGGGCATTGTCGTTTGACGCTTCATTGAAAGGCGTTCCGCTTCGGCTTTTTTACGCTGTTCTTTTTTGGAAAGGGGTTTCGTAGTAGGCATTTTATGATTCGCATGACCCATGTTTTTTGCTATGGGCATTGCCGCCACCATGCTGTTTTTTGTCAAATCAGCCGCCGCATTTGTTGGGATATTGTTGAGCGTATAGTAAGCAAATTCGTGCAAAAGGGCTTCGTTTTCCTTAGATTTAACGCCTTTTGGCTTGATTTCATGGATGAAATACCGCCGCGATTCGTCCAAAACCAAACGCACTTTCGTCAAATCTTCCGACACAATAATCGCTTTAATAACGTGTGTTTTGTTCTGAATCACGGGACTGCCGTAAGTGTGGTGGTATTGATAAGTAAAGCTATTGATGTCGTAATTGTCCGCATTGACCGCCGTCG
>JBDLWG010000340.1:0-3299 GCA_039804385.1 Bacteroidota bacterium | reverse complement strand
GCCATATTCTTGGTTTGATGTCGGGTACTTCTTTGGACGGATTGGATTTGGCGCATTGCCGCATTACAGGTGCGGGCGCGGATACCCAAGTCGAATTATTGCATTTTGAAACGGTGGATTATACCGTCGAAACTAAAAATCGCATTAGAGCTATTTTTGCTAAAAAAAACATTGATTTTCAAGCATTTACGTTGCTTAATGCTTGGCTTGGGCGATTTCATGGCGCAATCATTAATGATTTTTTGAAAAAAAATAACCTTGCAAACGATACCATTGATGCGATTGCTTCGCATGGACAAACCGTTTTTCATACGCCGAGTATCCTCCATAATATTCCCGATATGCCTAATGCAACTTTGCAAATTGGCGACGGCGACCACATTGCAGTCACAACTCATATATTGACATTGAGCGATTTTCGTCAAAAACATGTGGCGGCAGGTGGTGCAGGTGCGCCTTTGGCAGTGTATGGCGATTATTTTATTTTTTCAAAACAAGGTGAAAATCGCATTTTATTGAATTTGGGCGGGATTGCCAATTTCACCTATTTGCCCGCTTCCTGTGATGCCAATGAAGTGTTCACCACCGATACGGGCACTGGAAATACCTTGTCCGATGCATGGATTCGGCGTTTTTTGCCCCATGAATCTTATGATAAAGATGGCGCGATGGCTGGTTTGGGCTGTGTTTTGCCCGATTTACTTAAAGCATTGAAAACCAATGATTTCTTTCAAAAATCGTTTCCAAAAACAACAGGACCTGAATTATTCAACATTGAATATGTCGAACAAGCGATGGAAAAAATAGGGATGCCGTATCCGAAAACGATTGATGAAAAATGTGATTTGATGCGCACTTTAGTTGAGTTTAGTGCGGAAACCATTGCGGAAGCCATTGAAAATACGTTGATTACAAATCATCAAAAAATAGCTGATTTTAAAATTTATATGAGTGGTGGCGGCATGCACCATCCGATTTTGACGGCACGTTTACAGGCATTATTGGAAGATGCCTCTTTTTATAAAACGGATGATTTAGGCATTTCGGGAGATGCAAAAGAAGCCGTTTTGTTTGCGATTTTGGCAAACGAATGTTTGGCAGGTGGGACGACCCATTTTGGCAATCGGCAAGGTATCCCAAGTATCTCTATGGGAAAAATATCATTTCCAAATTAATTTAAAAATTGATACATAAAAACAATATACCTCCGTCACCGACCTGTCATGTTCCTTTATAAGCAGCAATATTCAGGTCGGTTACAACTCTTTGAGCAGTAGAACGGGGTTCGTAATAAGGCAAAACATTGATATTTAATCTTTTAGAAGCGGTTTGGAACAACATCAAAACGGATTTTGTGGCGCAAATATAGAATCGTTCTGGATATTTTAACGATTATATAAATTTTATTTTTAAATTTTTTTAAATAGTATTTTAAATGGGGCAATATGTTTTTTTTTCAAAGAATCATTCTGCCTTGATGTTTAAACAAACCACCGCGCTGTACCACAATATTTGTTGAATGATGGGTAGATTTGTCAATAATTTGTTTTTCGGGTCTGCCTTGATGCGCCTTTTTGCCCATGCGTTCTACTGGGTTAGACGCAGAAGTTGCAGCAATATCTGGCTTTGTGACGGGTTTAGTGATTTTTTTAGACGATTTTTCTGTTTTTGGGACGGTTGCCGCAGGTTTTCCATAACAAGCCGCAAGAATATCTCCTGCAAATTGAAACCGCGACATCCAATATTTTTGTTTTGAAATATTTTCCTTAATCACCCCTTTTGAACTCGATGCATGAATCATCGACAGCCCTGAGGTGTCATTTGTGGAGACGATGCCAACATGCCCGATACTTCCTTTGTATCCAAAAAACAACAAATCACCCGGTTTCGCCTGTTTTACAGGAATCCGTTTGGCATCTTTGGCAAGTTGACGAGCGATACGCGGCGTTTTTATAGCTGATTTTTGAAATGTATAAAAAATTAAGCCTGAGCAATCAAAGCCTTCTGCCCGACTTTGTTTGCCACTTCGATAGCGCGACCCAATTTGTTGCGCTGCTTGATAAACCAAGCGATTGCGTAGTTGAAAATGACTATCTTTTTCTGAAAAAGGCGCGTCTGCAATGATTTTATACGGCACTCGACCTCTTTTTGGAGTCGGGTGACATGCGGTATAATTAACAAGTAGGATTAAAAATCCAAATACATATTTAAGGTTGGTTTGCATAACAATGCACGATTTGTTTACAATTCGGACGCAAGATAACCATAAAGTGACATACCACCAAGAAACATTTATCTGATACACAAACATTTGTGTATCAGATAAAAAACTATTAACAATTATTTTATTAAGATAAGAAATTCAAATTTTTATTCTGCACCATCCGTTTTAGCACGCGCAATCGCTGCGGCACCAATTTGTTGACCCGTTTTCATCCCTGCTTCGCAATCCATCCGATAATGAATGCCGCCGTACAACCGCGATAAAGACGCTTCTTCGGCTTGTGCATTTAAATTTGCCTTATCAGTTGGAAAAATATGTCCTAAAATCGTTGCTGCCGCCCCTGAAAAGGTCGAATGCCCAGAAGTATAAGCAGGAAAATTGGGCAAACCTGTCAAGGTTTTAATCGTCGGGTCTAATTGAGATGGGCGCGGATAAAAGTAATAAGTCTTTGTATTCCAACAACTTATAGCGGCATCCATCATGGACATATTCAATAAAGCTAAGTTGCGTGCAGTGCGGACTTCACTCATATTGGCTTTTTTTATCAAATCACTTGCTAATGCGTTCCAATGTCCGGGCGGCGTGTGCGTGCCAGTGCCATCTGCCCAAAAATGAACCGATGCAACATTTTCGCGTTTCGGGTTTTCGGTAAAACTTTTGATTTCTGCCAATTGCGTTTTGATGGCTTCTGAACTCGTAGAAGGCGGCGCAATCGGGCGAATGGATGCCAAATCGGTCACAAGCCAAGTCCGAACATTGCCATAAAATGGTAACATGGGTGGGCGTGCAGGCGTTTCCATGCTTTTCCAAGGGGTTTCGTTAAGAACGATGCGATTTTGTGCCAAACTATCCCATTTGGCTTGTGTACCAAGCGCGTTTTTCATATTATCGGTTTTTGCCTTGCCTAAAACTTTGGCAATCACGGCTCTACCTACTGAATCTCCTGCTAAAATGTCACTTTCAGTTGCCGCACCTGCCCAGAATTTATACCAACGATGTTCATTTGCTTTTTGATTTAGAAACGCCACTTCTGTTGGAAATAAGAATTTTAATAATTCAACTGAAACGGTTGCCA
>JBDLWG010000339.1:0-5637 GCA_039804385.1 Bacteroidota bacterium | reverse complement strand
AGTATCATAAATCTTTATTCATTTTATAGAAAAAGATAGTAAATTTATAGTAAAAAAAAGTATTTTATAAAAAAATATTTTTGTAAAAAATAGAAAAATATTTTTTTTATAGAAAAACGTTTTATCTTTGTGCCATGAAATACAAAATAAGCGAATATGCGGCATTACACCATCTCAGTTATCGAACCATTTGGAACCGAGTGAAGTTAGGGGAATTGAGAGTCGAGCGAACGTCCACGAACCGCTTGTTTATTATAGACGAGCCTCCTGTGGAGGAACGGAAAATTGGGGTTTATGCTCGCGTTTCCAGTTCCGAAAATAAAGAGAATTTAGAACGCCAAAAAGATCGATTGGTAAGCTATTGCAACGCGAAAGGTTACAAAGTCGATAAAATCGTGACGGAAATCGGAAGTGGTCTCAATGATCAACGTCCGAAATTAGAAAAATTGTTATTAGATCCGAAGATTCAAGTCATCGTCGTGGAGCATTCCGACCGCTTGGCTCGTTTTGGATTGAATTACATTGAAAAACTTTTGGCACAACAAAATCGAAGGATCGAAATCCTGAATCCTCCGCAAGACGAAAAAGCGGATTTAATGGAAGATTTTGTGTCGTTAGTGACCTCCTTTGCCGCTCGGTTGTATGGGCAACGTCGCAGCAAGCGACAAACGGAAAAATTAATTCAAGAATTAAGTCGTCCCGAATAAAAAAAACGTCCGAACCATGAGCAAACGCGCCTTTAAATATCGGTTATATCCTTTGGAGGAACAAATTCCTCTCTTGAATCAAGCGTTCGGTCATGTTCGTTTTGTTTGGAATCATTGTGTGGATCCGTTTTTGGTGCAAAAATCGCCGATGACCGTGAAAGAATTGCGAGCCGCGTACCCTTTTTTGGAAAACGTTTCAGCGGCGAGCCTTCAACAAAAACAACGGGATTTCTTCGAAACGAAAAAACAATTGGGGAATCCCAAACGCAAAAAACGGATCCGACCTCCGAAATTGAAGAAAAAAGGTCGGGGGGGCAGTTTTCGCTTGCCTTATCCCAAATTTCGGTTGGCAAACCGTCGCATTCGCTTGGAAAAATTAGGCGAAATTCGGTATGTGGAAGACCGTCCTTTGCCCCAGGGTGCAAAAATCCTCTCGGCAACGGTTTCCCAAAATTCGGCAAATCAATATTATGTCTCGATTTTAGTCGAATCTAACATTCCTTCCAAACCCTGTACAGGACAAACCGTCGGATGTGATGTGGGCTTAAAATCGTTTGTGGTGACGAGCGAAGGGGAAGTCTTTGCGCCGAATCGGAAGTACCGCGAGAACCAAACGGAACTCCAAAAGGCTCAAAAACACCTTTCCCGAAAACAAAAGGGGAGCAAACGTCGGAACAAACAGCGTCGAAACGTCGCTCGAATTCATCAAAAAATCCAGAACCAACGTCAACATTCGGTTCACCAAGTCACGAATCACTTGGTGAATCACTATGATACGATTGTCGTGGAGGATTTAAACGTGCAAGGGATGGTTCGGAACCGAAAATTAGCAAAATCGCTTTACGATGCTTCGTTTCGACTTTTTCGGACTCAATTGGAATACAAATGTGATTGGTACGGGAAAAAATTAATCGTGGCGGATCGATTTTACCCCAGTTCCAAAACTTGTTCGAGCTGTGGGCAGAAAAAAGACGAGTTGAGTTTGAAAGAAAGGACTTTTCAATGCGAAAATTGTGGAAAAACGCTCGACCGAGACCTCAATGCGGCATTGAATTTAAAGAAACTTGCGGTTTAGAACCGCCGCCGAGGGAGTTACCCGGCGTAACGCTCATCGAGGGAATGTAAAGCCAGAGAAGCTCCTTTTTCGGAGGGAGCCGAAGGGTGGTTTTCGTTGAAATGAGTCGATTTTTAGGGCAATCTATAGGCGTTTCTATATTTTTCCATAAAAATTGTAACTATTATTGATTGGATTATAAATTAAGATTTTAGCACCAATACGTTGCAATGACATTTGAATGATTCGTTTTTGAAAAAACTGTTGCCAAGCCGTTTCTGGAATTGCCAAAAATAGTTCCCGTTGCGGCTCATATAATTCTAATGCAACTGAGTAGTCATTAAATTGCCCAAAACCAACCTACGCAAAGTATAATTTAAATTTATTCAAAAAAAATATGATTTACGAATTTAATGGTTTTCGCCCTGTTATACATGAATCGGCTTTTATCCACCCGCAAGCGGCGGTGACGGGCAATGTCATCATCGGGCGCGACGTATATGTGGGTCCAGGTGCGGCGATTCGCGGCGATTGGGGCGCGATTATCATCGAAGATGGGTGCAATATTCAAGAAAATTGTACGATTCATCAATTTCCTGCGGCAACCGTTTTGTTGAAAAAAGGGGCGCATATTGGACATGGGGCGATTATTCATGGCGCGACGATTGGCGAAAACGTGTTGATTGGCATGAATAGCGTCATTATGGACAACGCGGTGATTGGCGATGAGTCGATTCTTGGGGCGTTGTGCTTTGTGAAAGCCGAGATGGTGATACCCAATCGGAGTCTGGTGGTGGGCAATCCTGCCCGAATCGTCCGAGAAGTCAGCGCGGAAATGCTCGCTTGGAAAACAAAAGGGACGCGTTTATATCAAATGTTGCCCAAAGATTGCCATGAAACCCTAAAACCTTGTGAACCGTTGCGCACTGTGCCTGCGGATAGACCCAAACAAGAAACTTTGTTTGAAATTTGGCGCAAATTGGATTATTGAACGATAAAATATTGTTTTGCAAAAACAATATTCGCATTTCGGCACAAGTTTGTGAAACGGATTATTAAAACAAATTATTTAAAATAATTTGTTTTAATAATCCGTTTCACAAACTTCTTCAAATCGCAGAATTGCACGGAGAGATTGATGTTCTTTTTTCCAAAATTTAAACATTCAATTTTCGTGCGCTTTTTATGTATAATTTATTTATTTAATGAATTGCCTTTGGCGAAGCTATTGAGATACAGCCCTTTTATCCCGTCCTGATTTTAGAAACCACACATTTGAAAGGAACCATTTCAAATGTGTGGTTTGCGATTTACCTGCCATTGATGCACACCACATTATCGAAAGACGACTTTTCAAAGCGACCCATGAAAAAGGGGGCTATTTTTTAAACAATGGAGCATCGCTTTGTGAAAAACATCACATGGAAGTAGAACAGACCATCCTCTCTTGTCAAGAGATTCGACAACGGTGTATTGACAGCATCATGCTGCTGGAACATTTTTATTCGGATTTAGAGTATGATAATTGCATCTTGTAAAATCCTGATATTCAATGGCACACCACTTAGTACATGACAAAAAAGGTGCGGATACGTTTCCCGCAACCGTCAATATTCAATCAATTCATGGTTTTTTAAGACCATACAAGCGGCACCCCGCGAACTGAAATACCGACCTAATTGAGACGCTTCGACGCGACAACCTTGTAAAGAACTGACCAAACCTGTTTTACGCATCCCTGTTTTCACAGCATCTATAAAAAAATCTTGTACTTCCACGATTTCACCACCGATAACAATTAAATTCGGATTCAAGAGATTTACAATATTGCCCAGTGCTTGCCCCAATTTTTCACCTTGCAAACTCAATAATTTAATGGAAAGCGCATCGCCTTTCAAAATGGCATCTAATATATCGTGATATTTATAGGTTTCTATAGCTTCCAACTTAAAATAAATAGACTTTTCGCCCGCTTCTAAGGCTTCTTTTAAATCCAAATACAAGGCATCCCCTGAAACTTCGGTCCGCAAACAACCCTTTTTACCACAGGAACAAAGACGACCTTTGGTACCCAATTGAACATGTCCAAAATGACCCGCAAAGCCGTGCGCTCCAAAAATCATATTTTTATCCAAAATAATACTCAAACCCAGATTGCGGCTCATTTTTACAATCAAGACATTATCAACGCCTTTGGCAATCCCCAATACTTGTTCGGCAATGCCGATGACCCTTGTATCGTTGTCAATGGTGACCGAAAGATTTAATTTCTCTTCTAAATATTTTTTTAGAGGCATCCCCATGTTTTTGAAATAATCTGCCGATTCACCCGTATGCCCGTTCACACTACCCGTTAGGGCGATGCCAAGACCGATAATTTGGTCTGTATTGGCTGCGGATTCGTGGATCGTTTTTTGGATAAACGAGATGATATAATCCAAACAGGCTTGTGTATCTTCCAACACAAAGGTTCTACTAAATGCCTCTTGTACCATTTCCAAATCAATTCTATCAATACTAACATGAATCCATTTTTCCAATATTTCTGCCCCGACCGCGTAAAAACTTTCTTTTTTCAACGCATACACATTAGGTCGTCGTCCATTTTCGACTTCTTTTTTGCGATCTTCCAGAAGCAATCCTTTGTCCACCAACTCTTTCAATAATTTGGTACAGGTCGGAATACTGATTTTCACCAAGTCTGCAATGGCGGGTATGGTCAATGCCTCCTTCGATTTCGCCAAATGATTGATAATGCTTTTCAATTGTTCAAATTGCCTACCTTCTTTGCTGGTACTGCTGTCAGTAGGTTTAAAAATATGTAAATGCTTCATGCTGTCGCTGCTTTTCAAGATAAATAGAAGTAATTATTCTTAGATTTTAGTTACAATTTGTAAATAATTTCTTTAACTTGCTTCTTTCAATAATTTTTTTTTATAAATTAGAACTACAAAGTTACAAAAACTTTAGAATTATAGAGGTAATTGGTCAAAAACATAAAGGAAGTCAGCTTATTCAACTCTTTAATAGTGCTGTTAAGTCGTTCCATTGAAAGAACCTATCCAAAAGGTCGGCGAGGTTGCAACCTATCCATTATCCACAGAATAAAAAGGTGTGTAGCACCGTAACATTTGTAGAAAAAAGGAATTAGAACCCGCTGAGGTGCGTAGCACCGTAACATTTGTAGAAAAAAAGGAATTAGAACCCGCTGAGGTGCGTAGCACCGTAACATTTGTAGAAAAAAGGAATTAGAACCCGCTGAGGTGCGTAGCACCGTAACATTTGTAGAACCCGCGTTGGAGGTGCGTAGCACCGTAACATTTGTAGAACCCGCGTTGGAGGTGCGTAGCACCGTAACATTTGTAGCAAAACGGAATTAGAACCCGCGTTGGAGGTGCGTAGCACCGTAACATTTGTAGCAAAACGGAATTAGAACCCGCGTTGGAGGTGCGTAGCACCGTAACCTTCACATTGTTTCTACAAATGTTACGGTGCTACGCACCTCCGAAACGGGCTTATCCATCGTTTTCCTACAAATGTTACGGTGCTATGCACCTCCGAAACGGGCTTATCCATCGTTTTTCTACAAATATTGCGGTGCTATGCACCTCCGAAACGGGCTTATCCATCGTTTTTCTACAAATATTGCGGTGCTATGCACCTTTTTATTTTGTAAAATAATTTGAATGCCAATAATAATTCTGTGAATAATAAATAGGGGTTACAACCTCGCCGACCTTGATTCGATACGAATACGTTGATTATCAATGATTTGAATTTTGATATACACAACAGAAAATGGTTTTGTGATACTTTTGTCTGAATGTGGATTCGTTGGATTGGGTGGATTTTTTAATAAAAATCCACCCAATCCAA
>JBDLWG010000338.1:0-19989 GCA_039804385.1 Bacteroidota bacterium | reverse complement strand
AACCCTTTTTGTGCGTCTTCATAGAGGAGCATTTCACCTTTTGTTTGCATAGAATGTTTGTTTTAAGTTTTTAAAATGGATTAAACGTTTAAAATCAATTAAAATTTGATTAAAATTTGGTTTTTTTACAAAAAAATGGCATTACAAACACCGCAATCAAAATTCATAGCAGTATCGTGTCAAATCATGATTTCAAATCCAAAAATAAGTTTATAAAAAGCAAACGTGCCGCAAGTTTGAAACTTGCGGCACGTTATGCGGTCTATTTTTTGAATTTTCTACTCAAAAATCAACGCGCTTTTGCCAAAATGAACATAGAAATTAATTTTTTCTCTCGTTCATCCTCGACTTTTGCCGTTTGTAATTCGCGCTCTAAGAACTTAAATTTCCATTCATAACTGGTGTATTTCGTTGGAATGACCAAATTATGGCAATTGCCGCACTTCACAACGTATAGTTTATAACCTTCTTCCAACTCTTTTTTGGAAGCAGAATAACCATAACCCCGATTTTGTAATCGCTCGGTATCCGCGTTCGTGATTTGGAAGGCTTGATTTACACTACAAGCAGTCCAAAAATACGCGCAAAAACAAGTCGCGCCCATTCCATAAATCCATTTCAATTTCTCATTGTTTGTTGTCATAGTCTAATATTTATTTAAAAATCAATTATTTACACATTTTTAAAATCAAAACATAAATCCAAGCATGGTACGCAATTCAAAGTTTTGATGTTCTTCCAAAACTTTATTATCAGGCGCAATCCATGATTTATGAAAATTATGAATTTGCGGCAATGCCGATAGGTTAAAAAACCATTTATCGCCGCGAAGGTGCAAGGCAGGTCCCGCAAAAAAGGCAGCATGTTCAAAACCTGCAAAATCGGTCTGCTCACTATGTAGGCGCGTCTCGAAACCAAACGCCAAATTGCCACTCGGTATAAAGTGCATATAAGCAAAATCAATCTCAACGGGCGGCTCTGAAAACGTGCTAACAGGCGGCGGTGTTGAACCTGGAACATCCGAAGGATTGTCAACAAAATAAGCTTTGCGTATTGCCGCCCATACGTTGAATGAAATATATTCATTTCCAAATCGTTTGTCAATAATCAACTTCGGTGAGATAATATGAAAATCGCTGCCCAAAGTGGCTTCCCCCTCAATCGCTAAACCGATTAGGTTCGCAACAGGGTCTAATAATTTTACTTTTCCATTCAGCGTAAACGAAACCGTTGTTTTAGTAGTCATAAACTGGTCGAATTGTCTATTTTTTTTGTCAACGAAGTTAATTTTATTGCCAATAAACGATTCTCCATCATAATTAAGGTAGTAACCCAACAAAAAGTTGTTTCCAAATCCCATTTTGAAACCTGTCCGCATATAATTGCCATTGAAATAAGCGTAACCGCCACTTTTATTAGCGTACCAGATTTCAATTTCGCGGGTTCCTTTCGGTAACACATTCGATTGTGCGGTGTAAGGTAAAAAACGGTCTTGTGCGTGAAGGTTTAAAGTGAGCACCGTCAAAAGGCTCAAAATGGATAATTTCATAGGATTTTTCATCAATTTAAAGTTTATAGAACGTTAAACCTTATAAAAGTCAATTTGTATGCCATTAAACGATAGGGTACTTTGACAAATTAATTTCATATTTTTTGTGTTTATGCGTAAAACGACTATCTTTGATGATTAAAATAAAAAATAAAAGCATGTATAAAATAAGTGAAATCTTTGCGTTTAATCAAGAAAGTACGCCTTTCATTCCAACGAACCTTGAAAAGGTAATGGTCTTCATTGACGCAGAATATGTGATTCAAAGTATGAGAATTTTGCGGCATAAACCTCAGAATGTCCATATTGGCATCAATGATATTTTTTGGGAAAAGATTATTGAACGAATTGTCGGCGCACGAATCAATCAAGGAGTCATTTATTACTCTTCCGAATTAGATAGGCATGAGAATCCAGAAACCTATTTAAAACAAAAAAGTTATTTGCAAAAAATAAAAAATGTATTGCCTGACATCACGTTTCGATTGGGCAAAATGCAAAAAGTCAAAATTAAAACGGATACAACTTGGGATAAAACCAATCAAAGTAGTCAACAATTCATTTACACTTGGGTTCAAAAAGGCATTGATGTCAAAATGTCGATTGATTTAATTCTCCGCGCCATCAAAAATGAATATGAAACAGCGATTTTAATTGCGGGCGATAGCGATTTTGAAGAAGTGATTCGGGAAGTTAAGGCATTGGACAAAAAGGTTGAATTAGTGACTTTCGACCGATACGATTGTGGAGTGGTCAGTAGTTTTACAAGAACGGCGGATTTGCATACCAAAATTTCTTATGAAAGTGGTCGAAAGGAACTTTGGCGGGAAGCGTATCGATTGCCAAAATAATGTTTTAAAGAAATTAACTAAAAATTAATAAATAAAAAAATGACTTTTATAGGGAAAGAATGTCTGAATAGTGTTAGAATTGCAGGAGTTTTCACCTTGTGAAAAGCTGTTTTATCCATTTAATTTATTACATTATTAAAATCATTTATTGAAACAATGGGAAAAGTTCTTGTTAGCCTTTTGATGTGTTGCTTTTTAGCATTAGACGTATTTGGTCAAGCTGCACCTGCGGCTGCCGCGCCTGCTCAAACAGAGCCTGCGAAAAAAACAGTGACAAGAGGTCGTAAAAAAGCTGCACCAGCAGCTGATGCGGCTGCAACACCTGCACCTGTAGCAACGCCTGCACCTACTGTGACACCTGCGCCAACTGCTACGACTACGCCTGCTGCAACACCCGCAGTTACAAAAGAGAAAAAAACGCGCAAAGCCCATACAGCTGCTGCTGGTACAGCAACTTCAGGTACGGATAAGTTGATTGGTAAAGATGCAAAAGGTCATGAAATTTATCAAGGACCGAAAGGCGGACAATATTACCTCAGCAATGGCAACAAACAGTATTTGGCAAAAGATGAAAAATTGAAACTCTAATCTTTTTGTAAAAGGTTGATTTTCAAAAAGTTGCGTCCATTTTAATTAATGGACGCAACTTTTTTTTGAATCACCGATTGAGCATTAACGTATCGACTCCACTTCCATAATCATCCTCTACCCTACCCTTTTTCCGTTTCGCAAACTTCGCAATCAGTTTTGGACGCGGCACTCCTTGCTTTGCCGCTGTAACAGCAGCTACCATTTCAACCGATTCGGCAACAACAGGTGGCGCAACTGCGTTTACAGGCACCGCAGGAATAGGAATCGCCTCAACCGCAAGAGGCAAAATCACTTGTGATACTGCTCCAATCGTTGAATCCGACGGTTGTGTACTCGTACCTTGCACCCGTTCTTCTATTTTTGAAGCCATTGCTGAAACATTAAATACTTTTGCTTCAAACAATTGATTCATAAATTGAATACAACCTTTTTTATTCGCATGTTGATAATCACCAAATGCCTCAGTTGTATTCAAAGCCGTTGAATAATCCGTCACGGTTAAACCCGTTTTTGCTTCGACCAATGTTTTCAAAGGAGTCAAAAAACTATCTCGAATGGATTCCGCAAATCTTGGAAAATATGGACTAATGACTAATTTAACTTCGGTTCCTTGACTTCTTGCAAAATCAACCATTTGTTTCAAGTGTTCCACCATTTCGGGCATGACCCGCACTTTGTAGGATTTCAAACTCGTATCGGATGCCATTTTTTCAGAAATAACTCGGTCTAACAACCAATCTTCATCCGTTTTTTTGCGATAATTGAACGCTCTTTGAAAAATTTCACTATTATGACGGTACAAATGACTCAGTAAACCACCATAATACACGGTTTCATCATAGCTTTTAATCAATGCTTTCAAACTATCGGAGTAGGGCGAATACAGGTTGAACGCAGATACAAATAAATCATCTTTTCGGTCGCACATCGTCACATCAATAATCATGGTTTTCGGTACACCATTTTTTTCAAATTGGTCGCGCACCAACACGCTTGCTAAATCCGCAGGCATACCATTGTAACTAATATTTAAAGTGTTTAATCCAGTTAATTTTTCTATTTCAGGCTGATAGAAACCCAAACCTCGTGAGTTGCCTACCAACAAAATATCGGCTTTTGCATCGCCCCGATACAAGCGAGAGTATCTAAATTGACTATTTTGGGTCATTTTTTTGAAAAAATGTCCCAAAAGGCGGTCTCCAACAAAACTAAGCGTCAAAAATGCGACAATCCATAAAATTTGTTTCATCTATTAAGTTGGAATTTATAAGTTTTAAAATTGAAAATAAATAAACGCTTTCGACCCAAATGTGCCAAAAAAGGCTATCAACCAAAGCAATACACTGTATGAAACGACTCTAAACGGCATGTTATACAAAGCTAATTTTTGTAAATTTTGCCAATTATTGTTTAAAATTTCGGATATTAATAAGATTGCAATCAAAATAAAGGCTTTGACCACCATGAATTTATTAATCACGGTGTCCCAACCAAAACCGTCCAAACTCACAATCCGTTCAATGACTTTGAGTGCCGTAGCTAAGTTTTCGGCGCGAAAAAAGATCCATGCAAAGCACGTCAAAGTATAAACAATCAATATATCGAATCCTGTTTGCATCCATTTCGGCATCCGTATTGCGTCTTCCACTGCGCCAAATGATTTGCCAACCAATCTTTGTACCACTAAATAAAAACCATGCAAAAAGCCCCAAATGATGAAAGTATAGTTCGCACCATGCCATAATCCACCTAAAACCATGGTTAAAACCAAATTTCGGTAGGTCATAAAGACCCCATTTCGATTTCCACCCAATGAAATATATAAATAATCTCTTAACCAAGAGGATAATGAAATATGCCAGCGTGTCCAAAATTCAGAAAAATTCTTGGAGAAATAAGGCGTTCTAAAATTCCAAGGGAAGTCAAATCCTAACATATAAGCTAATCCACAGGCAATATTTGAATAACCTGAAAAATCACAGTAAATTTGGAATGAGTAAAAGATTACACCCAAAAGCATATGCGATGAGGAAAATCCATCAGGCGCGTTGAAACATTGATCCACAAATGGGGCTAATGAATCGGCAATCACTACCTTTTTGAAAAATCCCCACAAAATCTGCCCGAAACCTTCGATAATTCGATTCCACTCCAATTTTTTCTCCTCTCTAAATTGAGGCAAAAAATCTTTTGCCCGCACAATCGGACCCGCCACTAATTGTGGAAACAAAGCCACAAAAGTCGCAAAACGGAAAAAATCGCGCTCCGCTTTAATTTCTTTTTTATACACGTCAATCGTGTAACTCATGGATTGAAAGGTATAAAACGAAATCCCAATCGGCAAAATAATGTGCAACGTATGCCAATTCGGGGTAACACCACCCACTTTCAGCAAATTCACAAAGGAGTCTATGAAAAAATTAAAATATTTGAAAAAACCCAAAAAACCTAAATTCATACATACACTCAGCGTCACTAACTGTTTTCGTTTGACCAAATCCATCGTGTCTTCAATGAAAATCGCCAAACTGTAATCCAATATCGTTGTGAACATGACAATGCCCAGAAATCGCCAATCCCAAGAACCATAAAAAATGTAACTGGCTATCAAACAAAGCCACATTCGGTCTCTCCCTTTCAAAATGAAATATAACGGCAGAAAACAAGCAATAAATTTTAAAAACAAAATACTGTTAAAAACCATAATGTTAGTTTTTAAATCGGGTGATAGTTTTGAATAAAGAATTTTATTCTGAAATATATTTCTTCAAGGTGTCTTTGCAGATTTGATAACCTGCTGCATTCAAATGAATGCCATCTTTGGATAACCGCGTTTGCAACGCATTGGTTGAATCCTTCATGGGGGTGTGCAAATCAATATAGGTCAATTGATGCGTTTGCGCCAATTTTTGGATGCCTTGATTTAAAATCATAATATCTTCATTCCGCATCCCTGCCCGCCTAAAATCATGGTGAATGGGCAAGATACTTTCCAAATATAATTTTGTTTTAGGGCATGTTTTTAAAATACTTAACACAATGACTTCATAATTCATTAGAATATAAGCCGTCGGATACGTCATTAAATCATTCACACCTATCAACAAAAATATCTTTTCGGGTTCGACATCCGCTACTTCGGGCAATCGTTCTAAAATATCATCCGTACCATCTCCAATAATGCCGCGATTAATGATATTGGGATTATCCAATAATTCAGCCCATTCGCAAAGGGCTGTAATGCTATTGCCTAACATCACAATCCGTTGTTTATGAACAGGTAACATTTTAAATAAATCGGCTCTTTGTTCTTGTAAAACCGCTATCCCTTGTCCTCGATGTTTTATCAAATAATATAAATATCGGGGGCTTCCGATTTTACAGATTGCTAAAACCGCTCCCCCGATAAAGAGAATATTAAATGCTAACGACAAGAACAACAATCTCTTTTTCATTTGGCTTTCAAAATTTCATCAATAGAAACTTGTACGGTATGTTCAGAATGTTTGAAATTCTGATGGGGATTACGCATTTTGAATAAAGCTGTAAATTGTCGTGCCGCAAATTGGGGTAATGCCCCGATTGCCATCCAAATTTGTTTGGGGACGCGACTCAAATACAGGGATAAAAAGATGTTCAATCCGAAAACACCGATTGCCAAAAACATTGCCAAACCCATTTTCCAACTCACTAAGGCAGATACACCCATCCATAACAAAGAAATGCCCAATAAAATGAACATCGGCGGAATAATCGTCATTAAACCAAATAACAATTGATTCCAATTCAATAAGAACAAACCTCTAAAAAGCAAGCCAAGTGTATTCGGCAAGTTTTGAAAATAGGAATACAACCATCTACCGCGTTGTGTTTCAACAGCATCTCCCGTTGTCACTTTTTCGTCATAAACTAAGGCATCTTTAGCATAGACAATTTTCTCTTTTTGATAGACCAAATAATTTTGCAAAATCTTATCTTCTTGCAACATTTTTTTGCCTAAATGTTTACCCGTTTCAATTTCTGGAGAAGTCAAATATCCTCTGTACAATGCCGTTTCGACTGCCATGCCAGAACCAGATATAACAGAGGATGACCCCAACAAATACGGAACATATCTTTCTATATAATTTTTATAAAACTCTCCTAATGAATCCATTGCAGCAAATGTCGTGTCCAAATTTTTCGCCGTACGCTGTCCTTGAATCGACGTGTAACCACTATTAGCATATTCATTGACCGTTTTCAAAAATTCAGGATGTGCTAAATTATCCGCATCATAAATCACCGTAAAATCATGCGGACGGCGGTAATGATCCATGCCATGAATGATGGATTTTACTTTCAAATTCAATGGTTCTTCAGGTCGCAAAACCATCAAACGGTCATCGTAAATATCCCAGTTTTCAATCTCGCAATTATCCGCAATCAAGTATATTAAATGATTTTTATGCGTCTGTTTCAACAGGGATTGAACCAATGGTTTTGCGATTTCTGCATTGCGATACGCGGTGATAATATTTCCAAAATCATACTCCTGCAAAGGACGGCGTACCTTCAATCGCTCGCGGCAAAATAAAGATAAGAACACCATCAAAAAAGGGAAAACCAAAAATAAAATCAACGTAAACGTTATTGCATAAAATAGAAACATCATAAAATATTGATTTTCAATAATTTGTAAATACAGTTTTTAAATTAAGTTCGCACGACGGAGGGTACTAATACAGCATCTTGTGGATGCGTACTGGAAAACGCGTCTGCAATATTCCACCAAACAGCTTGAATAAATACTTTCGCATGTTTCCACTCGCCCCTCAGCGCGTAGCGAATTAGGTTCTTAGGAATCGTGAAAAAGATTAAAAAGAGCGAAAACAGCAGTAATTGAATACTGCCTGTATTCCGTCTCATAAAATAAATCCGATTTCGATTGAGGTAGTATGTTTTCAATGGACTCGCGGCTCCAACTGTAACCGATTCTTTATGATAGACACGGGCATTGGGTTCGACCCAACATTCATATCCTGCTTTTTTAATGCGGGCGCACCAATCCAATTCTTCATAATATAAGAAAAAATCGTTTGCCATCCAACCCACATCGCCTGCCACTAATTTAGGAACCATCATTGCCGCGCCATGTGCATAAGCACTGGGTTTCGCAATTTTATATTGCCCTTTATCTAATTCTTTTTCGCCAATCGTTCTATTACGGGCTGTAACAGAATTAACTTCTGTCGTACCTGCATATTGAATCAAATCAGGTTCAACACCTCTTTGCGCATTGTAATAACATAACAATGGACTTGCAATCCCAAGTTTGGGACGATTGCCGAATAGAGTCAACAATTTTTCCAAACAGCCATCGG
This sequence comes from Bacteroidota bacterium, assembly GCA_039804385.1. Classification (GTDB taxonomy): domain Bacteria; phylum Bacteroidota; class Bacteroidia; order Chitinophagales; family Saprospiraceae; genus JAAFJT01. The sequence goes on along the minus strand of JBDLWG010000338.1, from coordinate 11,635 downwards.
TTAATTCAGCATCATTATTGATGAAAAAGAGAAAATCACCTTTCGCCACCCGCACTGCCAAATTATTACCACCCGCAAAACCTAAATTTTCTTCGCTAACAATTACTTTGACTTCTGGATAAAATTGCATCAAATGCTGTTGTGGATTTTCCCGCGATGCGTTATCCACCACAAAAGTTTCAACATTTTTGTAACTATTGCGCCGAATAGAATCCAATAATTCACAAGTCAACCCCAATTGATTGTAATTTACTGTAATGATACTGACCAAAGGTTGAGTGTCCACCGTTGTTGAATGATTTTATAAGTTAATATAATAAGTCAAAAGCAACATTTAAAAAAGTTTACAGGTTCGTGGTTCGTGGTCAAACAGACAAAAATGAACATAGTCATAGACTACGGTACTACGAACCCTGTGCAAACTTAAATCAAACATTCTCTTTTTGGAACAAAGCCGGAATCGTTCTCAATATCAGTTTGATGTCGTACCAAACTGAGTAATTTTTTGCATACGTTAAATCCAATCCGATACGCTCTTCAACGCTCATTGCGCCGCCTTTACCGCGTTTTGTCACCTGCCACAAGCCTGTCATGCCTGCAGGAGCCAAAAAACGCAATGCCCACTCGTCGCTTGTCAATTGTTCTGCTTCGTAAAGCGGCAACGGTCGATTTCCAACCAAAGACATATCGCCTTTCATCACATTGAACAATTGTGGCAACTCGTCTATACTCGAATTGCGAATGAATTTGCCAATTTTAGTAACACGCGGGTCATTAGCGATTTTGACAAAAGTAGGTCCCGTACCATTATTTGCATACTGATTTAAATGTTGCAAATCTTTCAAACGCTTATCCGCATCGGGATACATGGACCGAAATTTCCAAAAATCAAACACTTGATAGCCTACACCTGCCCTTTTCGAGCGATAAAAAATGGGCCCGCGAGATTCTAATCGGATTAAAATCGCAACAATTAAAAATAATGGACTCAACATTAACAAAATAATCGTCGCACCAATCACATCAAACAGCCGTTTGGAAAGCGGCATTTTAAATACTTCTTTCGGTTCTGTATCAGTGCGCAAGACTTCTTCTTGTATTTCTTTTTTGAAAGCATACAAAAATTCGATTCGATTCAAAATATCCATCCAATCGAATGGCGCATTATAGACATCATCAATACCATGTTTAATCCCTTCTGTATCAAATGTTTGTGCCTCCTCTGTAATGGCTATTAAGGGTACATTTTTCAAAATGGGGTCTCTGCGCACCGCTTTTGGCAACGCAAAATCATCTTTGCACAGCAAACTGTAATCCGCAATGACCGCATAAGGACGCTCCACAGATTGGCGAATCGCAAAAATGGCTTCGGTCTGTCTCAGATGTTTGACTCTGAACATAGCTTCTAAGGGCGCGTCTGCCCGCATTGCGCCAATAATGCGGTCATGAGTGTCCAAAATAAAGACATCTTTTTGTAGTTTAGATGTGGGTGATATAGCGGTCATAGTTGGTACAAATACTCCTGATAGTGATGTTTTTTTTAATATTTAGCAATCTAAATTTTACAGCAAGTCAAGGGTCGCAGTTATGCAACTGCGACAATATGGACTTGTTTCAATATTTTGCGCACTTTGTCTTTCAATGCTACAGGATTGAAAGGTTTTTGAACATAGTTTTGAATACCGAGCGCGAAGGCTTCAAAAATGTCATCTTCGTCTTCATTCGCGGTCAGCATCATGACAGGTATTTCTTTATACAAGCCACTTCTGTTAATTTGGCGCATAAAATCCAATCCATTAAGGCGCGGCATGTTTATATCCAAAATAATCATATTTGGAATATTACCCGCAGCCAACCATGCCATGCCTTCAATCCCGTCTCTTTTCGTCACGACGTGGTAATTTTCGCCCCGAAACGTCGTCCCCAATAGAAGACGCACCGAATCGTGGTCTTCTAAAATTAAAATGTTTGTTTTTTGTTTTGTCATTATCGAAACCGGATAATCAGTTAAAAAGATAATGAAACGAATCGTAAAAAATTATTGCTTTTTACAAAAGGTTGCATTGAGTCAAAAGGCTTGGTTTAAGGGATGACAATACGAACCTTTGCATAATCTGTTACCAGATAACACATCATTAATTTGTGATACACATAAACGGTTGATATTCAGTCGCAGCTAATTATAAACACGTTAATAATTAAGCACTTTTTTCAAAAAAAAGGTAAACGCAGCATCGAAAAGATGCTATGTAGCAGGTATGATTTAATCAAGTATGTTCCAATAGCGTATGATCATTCTACAAGCAACGCGGTTCAAAAAGTTATAAGTTTTCGACTGTATGTTACACAATGTTGTTCCCGTTAAAGGGTGTAATGTTTGTTTCTCTTAGCTTTTAATTACGGTGCAAAGATAAAGCCGAATTTCACATTTTGCAAATTTTTTTACGAAATTCAGTCACATTTTTTATACTTACATAAGATTTTCTTTATTCCGAAAAGGATTTTAGAATGAAATTATTGTTTTGTTTTATGCTATTTTTTAAGATATTTTGTTTTAATTCAAATAATTCAAAAATATAAGTATTTGATTATCAATAGTTTTAATAAAAATAAATTTTTGCAACAAGCAAAATTAAAAAAATAAGCAAAAATATGTTTTATTTATTTTATACCATTTATACCCAATATTTTCAAAATCAATGTCACAAAAATTATTTTTTTGTATGCGCCTACAATTAGACTATGGAGCGTGAAATAAATAAAGTGTTCCTTTATTTATTTCGCATTTCTATATTAAATATTTTTTTGTTTTATATCGATTTTTTTTGTTTATTTGCAACTTCATTTATAAAATTTTAATTATGAAAAAAACATTAATATTCATTGTTTTACATTTTTTCTGTTTGCGAATAGAGAGTTTTGCAGCCATTCACCATCCTCACTCTGTACAGCGTGATACTACCAAAACGCATTTGTCCTTACAACACCCCGTTACTGAACTGTATAACAAAAGCGACAAAGTAGCTTTACTGGCTTTTGGGGCATTCATGGCAACAATTGGAGTGGTTCTATTCAGTTGTTTAATTTTGTTAAGTAGTTACAGACTTACGGGACCAGGTGCCGGTGATTCTGCTCGGTTGTTCAATGTTTTAGGGATGCTTATTTTAGGGTGCTTGTTAATCAGTTTCCTCCTTGGTGTGCTTGCTTGGCGAGTGGTGCGACGATTAGCTCCAAATAAGCAAAAATCTAAATGGTACGCCCTTATCACGATGATTGCATCTGGGCTGATGTCAGGATTAGGGTTGCTTATTTTTTACAATATGTATTTGCGTATTTTATAAAATAAAATTATTATGCACAAAACAGTTGTTATCATTATTTTGATTTTTTTAGGCGTTCAAAATGGAGCATTCGCAATCCTTAAAAAAGGCGTTTCTTTAAAAAAAAGAAGCTTCTGAATGGAGCCTCCAAAAATAGTATAGATGCTTTTCATTGCCTCTAAACATCCCTTTTAAGGCAATAAAAGACACGAGTGCGTTGAAAAACGCTTCAATTGGAACAAAGAGGTGTTTTTTTAGCCACCGCTTCTTTATGGACTTTTTTAGGCAGTATGCTCAGTTTTGCATTGCTTTTTTGGTTGCCTAAATCAATCATTGTTGCTGGGGCGGGGTTTATACTTCCTCAGTTAACCCTATTGGGCAATTTTTTATTGCTACTCTTTTTAGTAGGTATAGTCGTTAGTTTTGGGATGGGTGTCATCAGTTTATTGAAGTTGAAACGCTCCAATAACGTATTTGCTAAGGTAAAAGCATGGATAGCAATGTCTCCTGGGTTATTTTTTTTGCTATTTTACTTTCTTTCCGTCACAGGATAGGGATAAATTGAATTATTTAGCGGGAAATTTATTTCGCACTAAATAATTGATAATCAATTATTTAGTGCGAAATAAATTTCCCAACTACTAAGCTTTTTGCGCAAAAGTCAATCGCTGCCCCATTTGCGAAGCATCCCAAACCCCATTTCGATACGCCAAATGCCCACTCACAATCGTCGCCTCTACCCTACCCTGCATGGTTTCGCCTTCTAAGGGAGACCATCCACATTGATACGCAATATTTTTTTTATGAATCACTTGTGTCTTTTTCAAATCCAAAATCGCCAAATCTGCCCAATAACCTTCCCGAATATAACCCCGTTGTTCGATTTTGAAACATTCCGCAGGCGCATGACACATTTTTTCAACGATTTTTTCCATTGAAATCATGCCTTTGTGATAAAACGACAACATCAATAAAAGCCCATGTTGCACCAAAGGCAATCCTGATGGCGCGTTCCAATAAGATTGTGCTTTTTCCGCCCAAGTATGCGGTGCATGGTCTGTTGCAATAATATCTAATTGATTGTTTAACAATGCTTTGAATAATGCTTCTTGATGCTCCTTTCCTTTGATAGCAGGATTACACTTGATAAGATTACCTAATTTGGCATATTGGTCAGCGTTGTAATATAAATGGTGTACACAAACTTCGGCGGTAATCCGTTTTTCAGAAATCGGCGCGGATTTGAATAATTTCAACTCATCTTGGGTCGAAATATGCAAAATATGCAACCGAGTGTTGTGCTTTTGCGCCAATTCGATTGCCATTTGAGACGATTTTAAACAAGATGCCGCATTTCTAATGACAGGATGATGTTCAGCCGTTACTTTAAAATCACTATTTGCTTGCTCGCGTTGTTTGAAAATTTGGGTATTATCTCGAATGGTTGCTTCGTCTTCACAATGCGTTGCAATCAACATCGGGCATTTTGCAAAGAGATTTTCCAATGTTTTTTCATTGTCAACCAACATATTGCCTGTGCTGCTGCCCATAAAAACCTTAATCCCACACACTTGATGGGCATTGGTGCGCAAAACTTCCTCCAAATTATCATTGGTCGCGCCCATGAAAAACGAATAATTCGCCAAAGCCGTCTTTGCTCCAATTTGGTATTTCGCCTCCAACAAAGGTTGCGTCACGGAAGGCGGATTGACATTCGGCATCTCCATAAATGACGTTACGCCGCCCGCCACTGCTGCACGCGCTTCGCTTTGAATCGTCGCTTTATGCGTCAAACCTGGTTCGCGGAAATGCACTTGGTCGTCAATAATGCCCGGAATCACCTGTTTTCCAGTGGCATCATATTCAATAGCTGCATTTGTATTGATTTGATTATCAATGCGTTCGATGCGTCCATTGCGAATAAAAAGGTCTTTTTGCTCGATTTTACCTTCATTGATGAGGTGAGCATTGCGGATTAAGATGGTTTTCATAAAAGGATAACGGTTGATTTTAAACCAAACCATAAACAAAATGAAAACAAGATTGTTTGTAAAATTCAGGAGGGACTTACGTAAAGTCCCCTTAAAATGGGGGACTTTACGTAAGTCTTATCAAAGTGGGGGAACTTACGTAAAGTCCTCGAAAATAGTGACTAATTGCGCTACCATTTTGGGCGTAACGTCTAAATGAAATACGAATCGCACCGTTTGAACACCAAAAAGGGAGCCTTTTATGCCTTTTGTAAGTAATTTTTCCAAAAATTGCGCCCCTGTAAACGGTGATTTTACATCAAAAATCACAATATTGGTCTGAATGGGACGTATATTTTCCACCATTGGCAATTTTGCCAACAATTGACCGATTTGTTTGGCATGTTCATTATCTTTTTTCAACAACGGAATGTGATTTTCAAGCGCGTACAAACCTGCCGCCGCTAAATAACCAGCTTGCCGCATGCCGCCCCCAAAGGCTTTGCGCAATCGCCGCGCTTTTTGGATAAAATCGGCATCGCCAATCAGCACAGAACCCACTGGCGCACCCAAGCCTTTCGATAAACAAACCGAAATACTATCAAATCGTTTCCCAACTTCCGTTGTCGATTCGCCCGTTTCCACCAACGCATTGAAAATCCGCGCCCCGTCCAAATGCAATTTCAACTTGCGCCGATGACATAATGCCGTTATCGGGTCGATTTCTGGCAAGGTGTAATAACTGCCGCCTGCTTTATTGCCCGTATTTTCCAAAACGACCAAACGCGTGCGCGGCAACCAATCATATTCGGGTTTAATCGCCGCTTCGACTTGTGCCGCCGTGATTTTCCCAAATCGACCTTGCAAAAGATTGACCGCAATGCCCGAATGAAACGCATATCCGCCATTTTCATATTGAAAAACGTGCGAACTTTCTTCACAAATCATTTCATCCATCGGTTGCGTATGGGTTTTGATGGCGAGTTGATTCGACATCGTGCCGCTTGGACAGTACAAAGCAGCCTGCTTGCCAAACAGGGCAGCAACTTTGGATTCGAGTCGATTCACAGTGGGGTCTTCTCGAAAAACATCATCACCTACTTCGGCGGCAAACATCGCTTGAAGCATGCCTGCGGTCGGTTTCGTGACGGTATCTGACATTAAATTAATCATAATTTGAACCTTTTTTGAGGCGTAAAGTTAGAAAAATTCGGTTGTCAGGCACGAATCCTTTGAAAAATATAAAATTTTTCCTTGAAAATTTTTATTTCTGCCAAAAAAGAATAAAATTTGTCGCATAAAAACAAATCCTTTCAACAAACTTAGATGAGAAACATTCCTTTTTTTACGATTTTAATGCTTTTTCAAGCGCAAAGCGGTGTAATAAGGGCGCAAAAAGCGAATACGATGCTGATTCGCCCCAGTACTTTGCAAGAAAGTCGCCTCAGTGCGCCCAATTTAGTCTATGTCGTTTCGGAAAAAGACTTGGTGACCGATGCCGAAACCCTTTTCAAGGAAAATAAGGCTTACAATGTCCAACAATGTCAAGCATTATGGCTGATTGATTTTTGGGAAACGCCTGCGCATCTCTTGGACGAAGTGCCCTATAATCCGAAATGCGACCTTTTCAAAACCAATTCTAAACAAATTCAAGGGATGATGTTGCGTTACACGGATAGGATTACGAGTAACGCGCCTTGGTATTTGTACAATGTCAAAATTTCGGCAACCGTTCCACCGCAAACGGTGATAGATGAAATAGGGGCGAGTTCGCAAATCTTTTTTGTGAATGGAGTGGTACAACATTTGCCCTTGATAACTTTACATTATATGTATCGCAATAGTTTTCAAGAGATGAGCATGTTAAAAGCTGCAGAAGTGATTCGCAAAACGGCAGAAACCAAAGTGCGTGAAATCATTGACGCGCTTGAACTGAGTGGTGAATTGGTGCATCAAAGCAAAGTCGTTAGCATGCAATCAGGCGCGAATAGTTACGAAGGCGAAGATCTTTTGGAAGTCGCCTTGCGCTTCAAAAAAGGGACGGATTTGGAGAAAATCGCCCGAATCATTGCAGAACGCGGCGGTATTATCCATGAAAAACAGATTCCAGAGCATTATTATGTGCAATTAGCCAGTCGGCAGCGCGGCGTGAGTGTGGTACAAGCGGCTTTGGTCCATTTCCCATTTGTGCAAGCGGTGATGGAATATCCGATTCGGAAGTAATGATAAATCGGATAAAGGGAAGGTCGTTGAGGTTGCAACCTCAACGACCTTCCTACGTTTTTTAAACTTCAGGTGCTAATCGAACCACTAATCCATCCAAATCATCCGTCATCCGAATTTGACAACCCAAACGACTCTTATCCATCACATATAAAGTTTGGTCAAGCATATACCATTCATCATCAGATGGTTCTGGCAAAGTATGTTCACTTTCTAAGTAACAATGACAAGATGCACACAACGCCATGCCACCACAAGTGCCTTCCACAGGTAACTCATAACTTTTGCAAATTTCCATGAGATTGAATGCCATATCGGTTGGCACTTCTAAAACATGGGGCGTATCTTTTCGGTCAATGACCGTTATATTTATCATATTTTTAAATCTTAAATAATTAAAAATCAATAATTTATATAATTAAATTTAAATTATTTTTTACGCTACGCTTTATAAGTAGTTGATTTGAAATAAACTATCAAAACATAAATGATTGATAATCAGTGTATTCGTATCGAATCAAGGTCGGCGAGGTTGCAACCTCGCCGACCTTTTGGATCGGTTATTTCAATTGAACTACTTAGTACCTTAACAAAGGTTCGTTAGGTGCAAAGATACGCTGTTTTTGACAAAATGAGTTGTTTAAGCGCGTATAACTGATTTAGGAGTCGGGAAATTTATTTCCCGCGAATCGCGGAAATAAATTTCCCGACTCCTAAATTTGCATGATTATAATTTTTTTAGGAGTGTTTCTGCATCAGCGCGTTTCCACTCCCGCCCATAGCCTAAATGTTTTTGTAAACTTTGCTTTGCCGCAACTTTATCATTCAACTTAATTTGCGCCAATGCCATGTGCCAAACGGCTTCTTCTTTGCCCAAATCGGCTGCTTTTTGCAAATGCTGAATTGCTATAACATATTGTGGTTCAGCAAGATACAAATTGCATAATCCCCAATAATAAAAATCATCTGCATATTTGGGTTCAATCTTTTGGATAAAATGCGCTGCTTTTTCAAACTCGTGATTGCTATACGCCGTTTGAAACGATTGCAAATTTTCAGCAACCGTTTCTTTGCCTTCTTTGCGCGTTTGTGGCAATAAAACCGTTTCTGCAAGGCTTTGATTGACCTGTTTTTCCAAATCTGCTGCGGTGTTTTTAATGATAGGCTGCGCCGATTGATACCAATAACCGACACTGCCTATCATTAAAAACACCGCAGCAGCCTTGAAAAAAGGTGAAAAACGAGTTTGGACAGGCTGTATCATGGGTTTTGAAGGTTGATACAAGCCTTCTGCTCGTAAAAATTGTTCATAATCTTGCCGAATCATCTTATCGAAAAGGGCTTTTTCCAACCGCTTTTCATCGGATTCAGATAATAAATTTTCTTTATAACGTTGTGTTGTTTGAAACATTTGATGATGACTTTTTTTATGGATGAAAAATATCGTTCTATAAAAGTGTTATAAAGCCTCTTGAAAATAGCCTTTTAATTTTTTTCGACATGCCAAAGCCTCTGCCCGAATCGAACCTGCGGCTTTGTGTTCCATTTGCCCGATTTGTTTCCATTGCAAATCATCCCTATAATGTTGATTCATCAACGCTTTACAACGCTCGCATAAACGCGCAAAGGCTTTCCGAAAGGCTGTCATAACTTCTTCATTATCAATGATTTGAGCAATATCATCATCGGTTTGGTTCAAATCCAAATGATGCGCTGTTGGCAACATCGGGTCGATAAACACTAAATGTTTTGATTTATCATTCATTTTGACATAGTTTTGCCAACTTTGTGTTTTAAACAAAGACACTAAATTATCATAACCCAACTTGCCCGCGATTAAATCTTCTCTGAATTTCAACAAAACATCCATCACGACTTCATGTGCATTGTCGGAAGATGCGCCATATTTGTTCATCAACAAATCGCGGCAGGGTGCATATTGGGTTTCAAATATCTTTTTGACTAAGGTTTCATCGCCCTTATCGCGCAAGCGAAGGCGCAATCTTTCAAATTCTTCTGCGGTTAAACCAAAATTTTTATGATTCAACACTTGCATTGGAACATTCTTATAATCTTTTTTAAAAGGATATGTTAGCATAAATGATGGATTTTTTTTTAATAAAAAACGAACTGTTTATTATTATGAGCATCATTATAATCTCAAAAATCTTAAAACGTTAGTAAAATAAAATTTATAAATAAAATATTTTAGTTTAAAAAATTGATTATCAATAATTTAGTTTTAAAAATATTTTATTTTTTAATTAAAATTATAACACTAAATTCTTATTTAGCTTTTAGCCATGAAAGCGAAATAGACAAAATAACAAAACGCGCTCTCGAAATTCATTTATTTATTTCTTTTTTAATCATTCTAAAAAATGAAATTTTTAACATCATGGTTGATTGGCATCGCTTTAATGTGTTGTCAATCAATGGTTTATGGGCAAGCATCTTGCCGAATCCAAGATTCATTAGTCTTGGTGGATTTGTATAATGCGACAGGCGGCGCAAACTGGACGATTCGCACGAATTGGCTCACCGCAAATCCAATTGCTACATGGTATGGTGTGCAAACCGATGCAAATGGTTGTGTAACGTGCCTTGATTTGGATGGCACTGTGAATTGTTCAGGTTGGGGGCAATGGACGACGGGCAACAATTTGGTTGGTTCGATTCCGAACAACCTTGTTAGTCTGAGTCAATTACAGTTTTTATCATTGGCACGCAACCAATTAACAGGCACGATTCCAACAAATATTGGTAATTTGGCGGAATTGCGACACCTTTCTTTGGCAGAAAATCAATTGACAGGTACGATTCCGAGCAGTTTAGGCAGTTTGTCTCATTTGTCTGTGTTTAATGTGGGTAGCAATCGTTTAACGGGTAGCATTCCAACAGAATTAGGCAATTGTACCAATATGCTTATTTTGTATATGAATACCAATTTGTTAACAGGAAGTCTTCCTTCAAGTTTGGGTCAGATGTCGCAATTGATTGTGATGCACATTGCGAGCAATCAATTGACAGGCGCAATACCGTCTAATTGGAATAATTTCCCTCAGATGACCGAGTGTTGGTTACAAAGCAATCAGTTATCGGGTAGTATTCCCAATAATGTGGGTCGTTGGGCGAGTTTAAACTTTTTAATTCTTGCAGACAATCAATTGACGGGCAATATTCCAGATACATTAGGTGCCTTGCGGAATCTGAATTATCTGGGGCTTGGCTCGAATCGTTTGGAGGGTATCATTCCGTCGAGTTTAGGGAATTGTATTAATATGATTCAAATGGGTCTTAACCAAAATCAATTAACAGGGACGATTCCAGTAAGTCTCGGCAATTTAAGAAGGATGGAAACTTTGAGTTTGGCAGTAAATCAATTGACTGGTACGATTCCAGACACGTTGTGCAGCCTTCCAAGTATGTACCAACTTTCCTTACAAAACAATGCTTTTACAGGCAATGTCCCTCTTTTTCGATTGCCCATTTTAAGAGGATTGTTTTTAAATGACAATCAATTACAAGGTTGTATCCCTGCAAGTATCCGGATTAATTGTACTGGAATCGGAGCTGGCAGCGGCAATATTTCCAATAATCCAAACCTTTCCACTCAAAATTGGGCAGACTATTGGAATAATGGAGTCGGCGCGTGTTCCAATTCAAACTATGTGTTGGATTCCACTTTGGTCACCTGTCAAGGCGGTTGTACGCCGATTCGCTTGACGCAATCAGTTGATAATATCAATGGTTATACGATTCGATTGCAATTTGATTCGACGAAAGTGATGCCTGATATTGAAACCAATCATCGCTTAGGGCGCATCATTCCTGCACAGGACAGTGTGAGTTTATTTCAATATGTGCAGAATGGCGTTTTGGTTTTGAATTTGAGTTTGCAAGGCTGGAAAAACATTTCGGGCAATGTTGGTGATACCTTGATTTGCCTTTCATGGAAACCCGTTTTGACAGCCGTAACCCCATCTATTGTTGCACTGACGGGCAATGTGGAAGCGTCAAACGCCGCAGGTGGACAAACGATTCATCCGATTCAAGCCAATATCCGTACCGAAGTGAATAGTAGCACTCAATTTTGGGTGTTATATCAAGGCGGCAACCCGA
>JBDLWG010000337.1:0-5137 GCA_039804385.1 Bacteroidota bacterium | reverse complement strand
TTCGGTCCGCCAATGTGAAATTGTTTCAAAAAAGGGATTCCATCCACTTTCGTATCCTCAAAAGGAACTGCCATACCGCCCAAAAGCCGAATCGCTAATTCTTTTTTGCCACCAAAATTGCGCGTATAACGCCCTTCGACTTCGCCGCGAAAATATTTGGAAAAAGGTAACGAATCTTTTAAATTATTGACCAACCGTAAAGGCGTTTTAAAACTATTGTAAGCATAATTGATAAGCCAAATCTCACTGCCCGATTGTTCCAATTCACTCCGAAAATACCATTTTTCACCAAAAGCATTGTTCGGTTTGTCCAATTCAAACTTATATTCTTTGAAAAGAAAACCCGTAGCTAATTTTGGTCCCAAACTTTTTTTTAAAAAAAGATTATTTTCTAAAACTTTTCGGTCAAAAATAGAATCAATACCGTTTGTCAAAGAAAGCGTAATGCCCGTAGGCGTAATGTTATATCGTTTTGAATACTTTTCATCTAATTTTAAACCATATTTATAATTTAAATCAAACGTTTGTAACGTAAAATTCTCAATCCGATTGGCGTAACTATAACTAATGGTAAATTGAGTCGTCCCCGAGTGTTGAATATGCCGATAAAAATCGCTATTCAACACCCGCATCCGATGATAATAGGTCCAAAGTCGAGAAATATTTAAAAATTTAGGAATATTTAAACCTACTGTTGCTCGCACATCCATGGTTCGCACCTTCGTCGATTGCAGCTTTGTCGAAAAAAAATCAACACCCGCAGAAAGGTTCGCTGTGAAATTTTCAGCCCCACCAAACAAGTTTCGATGCGCAAAACCAGCATCTAAACCAATCCCATATCGATGTGGGCTGCTATTCTGAACTGGATCATTCACCGAAATATAAGAATAATTTAATTCCAAACCAGCATCAAAACTCATCTTATCATGTGGGGTCAATTGAATATCATAATTAATCCGATTGGAATCACAATCATCGGTAGAAGGCTTGATTATGATAAACTTATATAGTGACAATCTATCTAATGCTTTGTAGGCATTCCGACCTAAGAGTGCCGAATATCGGTCATTTTTGGCAATTCTAATCACTTCTGCCAAACGGTCTAAACGCATATTCCGCGTTTTTTCACTATCCGAAAAAAAACGTTTTCCTGCAATCGTCGTGTCATACACTGATTTTGCAATCGGATTATTCACAGGGTGATAATTGGGAAATACCCGAACTTCACCGAGTGAATATTGAATATGTTTGTCTTTATCATTCGGCGAAAGCACAGTTAACAATAAATTGACGGGACGTTTGCCGCCGATAAGGGTCGGTTGATTGCCATAAACCGTCGTATCACTTTCCAATGGCGAAATAAAATTTCGTTTAAATTGAGCATAACCAAAATTTTCCATTGATGAAACAATCCGCAATACTTCTTGTTCATACAATTTGGCATCCAAAGCCTCTCCCTTTTTCAAAAAACTGCGGTCTGCAATATCGTTTAAAAGCAATTGAATACTCGTATCGGCACACACAAATTGAACGGAATCAATAACATATAAAGTACCCGGATCTACTATATAAGTTACATCCGCCATTTTTTTATAAAACGTTTCGTCATAGGTAATACTCGGATGCAAATAACCTTTATTTTGCAAGTAATACGCCATATTTTTAATACTTGATTTGGTCAATGAATCATCGTAATAAACAGGCGGTTGCGCTTTTCTATAAAACCATTTTTGAAATTGAGCCGTATCAGGATTCTCTTTTTTGCGAAAATACAACCAAGTATTGCGCCTGCCATCACTCAAATATTTGCCAATCGGACGCTGTTTGAGCAAGGTTGTCAATTCCGCCGCCAAAACCGCTTGCTTCTGAAAACCAACAAATTTTTTAACTTTCACCTCTTGTTGTGCCAACAGAAATTGGTCTTGCCCCGTTACATAACGACTTAAATTGCAACTTGTCATGCCAAAACAAGCCCAAATACTTATCAAAATTCTTATTTTTAAACCTAATTTTTTTATCAAAACACTCATTTCAATCTGTTTGGTTTGAACCTATTTAGGCGTTTTCACCGCTATAAAAGCTGATATGCCAAAAAACTGCCAAAATACGCCAAAACACTCATATACGCAAATTGAATCCAAACCCATTTCCAACTCCCTGTTTCGCGCCGCACGACTGCCATCGTACTCATACATTGCATGGCAAAAACATAAAATATCAAAAGCGATACAGCAGTTGCCAACGTATAAACAGGCGTACCATCTTTGCGCACATCCTGCCGCATTTTTTCCCGAATCGACGTTTCCGAACTACTGCCTACACTGTAAATCGTGGACATCGTGCCTACAAAAACTTCCCGCGCCGCAAACGAACTTATCAACGCAATCCCGATTTTCCAATCAAAACCCAAAGGGCGTATCGCAGGCTCCATCAAACGCCCCAAATGCCCTGCATAAGAAGCCTCCGTTTTACGCGCTGCAACCAAAGTAGCCGTTTGTTCAGAGTTAAAATGCTTTTCAGTAGCTTCTTTTTCAGCAAGATTCGCAGCACGATTCATCGAATCACTCGGTCCAAAACTGGCTAAAAACCATAAAACAATGGAAACCATTAAAATCACTTTTCCCGCTTCTGTAATGAATGCCAACACTTTATGAATAACGGTATTTCTAATATTTTTCCAAAGCGGCATTCGATATTCGGGTAATTCCATCGCTAAAAACGCGCTTTCATCGTCTTTAATGATTTTTTTGAAAACCCAAGCACTGCCCAATGCCGATACCGCACTCAATAAATAAAGTCCTGAAAAAACGATTCCTTGCAAGTTGAAAAGCCCCCAAACGCGGTCAGGCGGCACGACAAAACCAATTAACAAGGCATACACGGGGATTCGAGCCGAACAACTAATCAAAGGTGTCACCAAAATCGTGATAAGCCGTTCTTTCCGATTGCTAATCGTCCGAGTGGACATAATCGCAGGAATCGCACAGGCGCCACCCGAAATCAAGGCAACAATACTGCGCCCATTCAACCCAAAACGTTGCATTACACGGTCAAACAAATATACGGCTCTTGCCATATAACCCACTTCTTCCAAAATGGCAATTAAGAAAAATAAAATGGCAATTTGCGGAATAAACACCAAAACCCCACTCAAACCCGCGACAATCCCTTCCGTAAACAAGGCAGAAAGCCAATTATCAGGTAAATTTTGTTTCAAAAAAGCATTCACTTGTCCAAAAATGCCTTCAATCAAATCCATCATTGGAGTCGCCCAAGAAAAAACCGCTTGAAATAAAAAAAACATCGCACCTACAAATATCAAAGGACCCAATACATTATGCGTAACGATTTTATCGATTTTGTCCGTCCAATTCGGACTAAAAGCATGTTGCGTGTTAGAAGGATTTTCTTTTTTTAAAATATTTTTTTGCAACATCGGTTGTATCGACTGAAAACGCTGTAATGTTTCCGTAATTTGAAGTCGTATATCTTCAAAACCAGTATCTGCAACCATTTTTTTAATCAAATTCTTTTCAAATTGACTTAAAAAAGGCAGTTTTTCAAAATGATGCGCCCATAAAATAGCCCTATAATTGGATTGAATGGGCAAAATCAGCCGCATTTGTTCCACTATTTTTTTTTCAATCAACGTTGGTTGATAAAACGGTTTGGGAATTTGCACCATCGGTTGTTGCTCCATCAACTCAAACATCGCTGCTTTTAGCGGTTCAATTCCGTCTCCAGTTCGACCATTCAGCAAAATAATGGGCAAGCCAATCCATTCCGATAAATGCGTTTCATGGAGTGTAATATGTTGTTTTTCAGCTAGATCAAGCATATTGATCGCCAAAATTAAGGGAAAACCTAAATCTTTGAGTTGGGTTAATAACAATAAATGGCGTTCCAGTTGGGTCAAATCCGCGACGTAAACCACTGCATGCGGATAAGCAGCATCCGCAGGATTGGCAAGAATATTTAATACAACTCGCTCATCTTGTGCATTCGGATACAAACTATACGCACCCGGCAAATCTATCAAAGACACCGATTGACCCTGTGGCAACACAACCGTCCCTATTTTTTTATCCACCGTGACTCCCGGAAAATTACCTACTTTCTGGCGCAACCCTGTCAATTGATTGAAAATAGAGGATTTACCCGCATTGGGATTGCCCACCAAAGCAAATGTAAATTTTTTTTTTAACTCCATGATATAACGTTAAATTAACAATATCAAATAATATCAATTGAGAAAAGTTTGGCACACCTTATCTATCAAAATACTCCGCGCTTCTTCGGCTCGAATGGCAAAATTTTGTCCAACGACCTTCACATAAAGCCCACCACCAAAGGGTACGCGCCGTATTAATGAAATCGATTTGCCTGGCAAAATGCCCATAGACATCAATTTACAAGCAATTTTAGGGTCTAAAAATTCGGTTAAAACCCCATTTTCGCCGTCTTTTAATTCTACAAGAGATACAATTAAGGTCATTTTTAAAACGCTTTTTTAATTTTGAATGAAAAATAAGCCTACGCGATTATCCAATAAAATGATTTTAAAAGATTATTTTAAAATATTATATTATTTTTTTTAATTTAAGAAAATAATATTTTAAAAAATTGAATAATTCCATTTTTTATCCTGTTTTTACATTGTCATTTTTATTTAGACTATGTATGAATAAGCAAAGGTATGATAATCTTTCAACATCAAAAATGTTTTTTTGGAAAACCATTTGAAATAATCTCTTTTTGTAATTCAAAATATTATTTGATTAAAATAACATATATTAACATCGTATTAACAGGGCATGCGGAATCCTTGAAATATCTTTATATCGTTAAACGATAAAATTTAACATACATAGGTTTTTTAGGCAGCAAATGTTAAGAAAATGTTAAAAAAAAGTTAAAGCTACGAATCGAAAACCAAAACTTACTCAAGATGTTACGCCGTTTCCATGAAATCGTTGTAACTTCCACGCTCAATTAATTATCGGTATGGTGAAGGACGCTCAGAAGTACGCACTCCGTGGAGTTTCAGCCACGAAACAAGAAGTGCATAATGCTATTCAACGGTCAGACAAGGGATTGTATCCGACTGCTTTTTGTAAAATTTTGCCCGACTTTGCAG
>JBDLWG010000336.1:0-3393 GCA_039804385.1 Bacteroidota bacterium | reverse complement strand
TCGCACCGATTCAACCGACTCGGTTGATAGAAGCAGCGTTAAAAGTCGTTGTGGCAGATGGTCAAATCTTGGATTTGCGCAAAAAAATGATTCCGCGCATCAAATCAGACCAATTGAAACCCGATACTTTTACAACATTATGGTTAGGGGTTGAAACGACGGTGCTGCCTTCCGATTGGCAAGGCATTAGTTTGTGTTTTGATTTAAAAAATACAATAGATCCTTCTGAAAAAATGCGTTTTTTTCAACATTTAGCGCAATCGAAAGTGTGGTTAAATGGGCAATTGGTCAGTGTACAAGCGGGCTTTCCACATGTAGCGGCGACGATGGCGCAGCAACTCAATGGCGAAGAACGCACGCGACATCGGGTTCGACTGGCGCATCAACATCGTTTTATTACGATTTGGGCAGAGGAAACTATGGAAAGTGTTCTGCAACAACCCACAGAACGGTGTTTACGCGGGCATTTAGCGCATTATCAACCGTCTGAAACAGCGATTTCGGCACAATTAAATCAAGTCGATGACAAAATCAAGGAATCGATTTTGACTTGGTTGAAAATTCAATTGCCCACTTCGGTCCATGTGTATGATTTGGCAGCACGCCTGTCGATTCGGTTTAATGTGTTTCCTGTGGTGAATCGGCGGTTGTGCGGGATTCATGCGGGCGAACATTTTTTTGTCCAAAACAATGCAATTAAGTGTGTTCATATTCAACCCGAAGAACCTTTTGCGGGGATTCGAGTGGTTCGGAATGAAAGTGCGCATCAACAATTGACGTTTCGACCTTTTTCGCAATTTCGAGAAAGTAGTGAACCGACTTACACCGTGCGTTATGGCGGAGCGGGCAGTCGGGATAATTATCGGACTTGGCAGCGTTTAGCCTATCTTTCGGGCGTGTTGCGGGATGAGTATAAACAGCAAGAGTGGATTCAAAAAGCTGGAAATGCCTTGTCTTTGGAGGAAATGCACCAATTATTGGGCAAAAAAATAGCTGCCATGGATGCTCAAACAGAGGCTTTTCAAGATATTTATATTTTGTTGCACGCTGGTTTTTCGGGCAATGGAACGCGGTTTCGAGTGGAATATTGGACGTGTCGCGGTGCATCAGCAAATAAAATTTTGGCTCAAACTGGCTTAACAAGCACTAATTCTGATTTAGAAGCGGATTCTATCGAATTAGTAACGACAACCGAAGGTGGCATGGACGCACCGAATGAATTATCTCGTTTGGAAACCTTGCGCGGGATGTTATTGCGCCGCGATAGAATTGTTACAAAAGAAGATGTCAAATCACTTTGTCGAGAAGAATTGGGTACGCAAATCATGGGCGTTGTGGTTCGATCCGCGATTGGGCAAGACCCGCGTTTCCAATTTGGGATGACGCGGTTGACTGAAGTGGTTTTAACACCGAATCCGAATCATGAAGTGGAAAATTGGGAATCCGTTTGTCAGCGATTGCAATTGATGTTGGAGGAGCAATCTTGTTCGACGGTGCCATTTAAAGTGCGGATTCATTAGTATTTCGATAAAAAAAGGATTAACTTTAACTACAATACCGTTTTATGCAAAATATTTTATTGTAAGTAGTTGAATCGAAATAAACGACCCAAATGGAACTCGTTGATAATCAACCGATTCGTATCGAATCAAGGTCGGCGAGTTTGCAAACTCGCCGACCTTTTGGATACTCCAATCACTGTTTAAAATAGCGGCTTTGATTCACCCCAATGCGAATTAAAGCAATCGAATTCGATGGTCTGAAATGCCTTTTTGAGCCGTTTGGAACGAAACGCCGATGCCGACAATGGGCAAATTGCGATGCCGTAACGCGTCTGCATAACGTTTATCTTCAATTTGTTGGAGTGCATCATCTGCCGATTCGTTGATTTTGAACTCAAAAATGAAAATATGTTCTTTCGTAATGACAACCGTATCGGCGCGTCCCATCGGCGTATGCAATTCGTACCGAACATCCGTTCCAATCATCGTAAAAATGAGGTGAATAATCGCTTGAAAAAATTTCTCTTCATTTTTGATATAATTTTGGTCTGGAATGCTTTGAATCAAGTGATTCAATTTCTGAATGACTCTTGGAATTTCATTTTTAGCCAAAGCGCGTAACAGTTCCACATGATGTAACGCCGACACTTGCGTATGCGTGTATTCGCTCAACAAAAAACGATTAAACGCTTGTCGGACTTCTTCATTCGGGTACTTGACCACAAAATAGCGTTCATCCCAAGGAGTCGGCTGAATGATTTCCTTGATGGTCAAGAATCCCGTTTGCAACAGCAACGAATCTAAATCCAATTTATCCTGCGCTTCCAACACGAAGGTATCCAACAGGAATCCACTCACTTCTTTCTCCTCTAATTGATACTCAAAGCGTTGGCATAATAATTTGACTAAAAAGGTAGGCGTTCCCGTTAAGAACCAATAACTTTCGTAAACCCCTGTGGAGAAAAAATTTAAAATCGAAAATGGATTATATAAAAACGTTTTGCCATCCCAACTGTAACCATTATACCAATGTTTCAGTAATTCCAAGGTATTCGGTGGCATGGTTTCCAGATAGGGTTGGAAATAAGATTCTAATTCGGCTTGCGTATAACCGCATAAAGCGACTGCTTGGGGGTGCAGCGTTAAATCAATGAGGTGATTGAGGCTCGAAAAAATAGAAACCCTTGCGAATTTGGTAATCCCTGTAATCAGCAAGAAGCGAATCGAATGCGAATTATCTTTCAAAATACTAAAAAATTCTTTTAGAATATCGCGGTGTTCGAGGGCTTTTCGATAATCAAAAGGGTCAATATAATCTACAATCGGGCGATCATATTCGTCTATGAGGATTATAACCTCTTTTTTACGTTTCTCCGCTACTTTTTGAATCAATTCTTGGAAGAGTTGACCTGGGGAATCTTCGGTCAATTTTACTTTGAACTTGGTCGCAATTTTTCGCAACGCCTTGTTTAAAGCGGCGGCGAGTCCCGCTTTATCGCCAATAACGTCTAATGACAAGCGAATCACAGGATATTTCGTCGTCCAATCCCATTTGTCGGTAATCCAGAGTCCTTCAAATAAGGCTTTATTGCCACTAAAAAGTTCGTCTATTGTATCCACCGTGAGCGATTTGCCAAACCGCCGCGGACGAGACAAAAAATAGGCGGAATTCCTTTTGCTACATATTTCATAAATATACTTTGTTTTATCAATGTATAAATCATTATCTTGGCGTATTTTAGCGAAATATTGTCGCCCGATTGGTAATTGTGGTAATGGTTTCATTGTGATAATTTTTCACAAAGATAATGGATTTTGGAATGTAGATTTTGGATTTTGGAATGTTTTTTTTGTGGTTTTAATTTACAACTCTTTTGTGTTTTGAATGTGC
>JBDLWG010000335.1:0-4581 GCA_039804385.1 Bacteroidota bacterium | reverse complement strand
ATTTTAAAGGACGCAATACGCAAAATAAAATGCTTGTTTTTCCTAAAAAAGAAGGTTTAAAACAAGGTGATTACGTAACCGTAACGGTGCATGAGGTAACCAGTGCGACTTTGATGGGAACAGTAGCTAAATCATTGATAATCAACTGATTCGTATCGAATTAAGGTCGGCGAGGTTGCAACCTCGCCGACCTTTTGGAACGGTTATTTCAATTGAACTACTTATACACGATGATTATACGAATTAAAATCAAGTTTTACAACAATTCGTTTTAAGTGAAAAACAAATACGCCCTTTACGCTGCTATTTTGTCGGTTGCTTTACTTTTTTTTTGGTTAAAATTTGGATGGATTGCGTTAGATGTGACGAATTACGCTTGGTTGATGACCTTGAGTTTCGATACGCCAACTGAATTTTTAGCATGGGAATTTTATCGCGCTTCACCGCCTGCTTTTCCAATCGGGCGCATCGAAGGATACGAATATCCGACCGTCACAGGCATTGGTTTGACGGGTGCAATTCCTTTATTAGCCATTCCATTGAAATTTATTTCCAATCTATTACCCGTTCATTTTCAACACTTTGGATGGTGGTTACTGTCGTGTTATCTCTTGCAAGGCTATTTTGCGATTCGATTATTGCGGGCAGTGGGTTTGAAAGATTTTTGGGAATTGTTCTTGGGTGCAATTTTTTTATTGATGAGTACCGTATTGCTCTACCGTTCGGGGCATATCAACCTTTGCACGCAATGGCTGATTTTATGGTCTTTTTGGCTTTATTACGTTGATTTACCCATTCTTTATAAATTCAAACAATCTTTATATATTGTTGCTATCACCGCTTTGGTACATCAATATTTGTTATTGATGATGTTCGGATTAATGTTCGCCGTTTCGTTGCACGCATTGCATGAGCGACTGAAATGGTGGCAAATGTTGCTCTGGAATGGCGCAAATGTATTGTTGGCAATGGTGATTTGGTACGTCATAGGCAACTTTATTGTGCCAACGGATTCGGTTCGAGCGGCTGGATTTGGACATTATTCGGCGAATTTGAATGCTTTTTTCAATGCAACCGATATGGGAAAATTATTCAAAGGCTTGCCAAGAGGCGAAGGACAATATGAAGGTGCGGCATATTTAGGAATCAGTATTTTTATTTTAATTATTTTATTCATTGTAAATCAATGTTTTGAATTAGGATTTTTAGGATTATTGAGATTTTGTAGGATTCATTTTATGAAATTTCAATTCAATAATCCAACAGAATTAATCCTACAAAATCCTGATAATCCTAAAAATCCTAATTCAAACAAGATTCCACAACGCGATAGCTATTTGGTGGCAGTAGCAATCTTATTCGCTTTATTTGCATGTAGCAATCTTGGCTTTTGGGGAAAAACCGAAATTTGGAAAATCAAGATTTTTCCGCAGACGACTTTAGGTTTTATTTGTGATGCTTTTCGGTCTTCTGGGCGATTTATTTGGGTTTCGTACTATTTAATTGTGTTATTTGTAATTCGTTGGTTTTTAATTCAGAAACATGTTTTTTCTACTTATAAATATCCAATGATAGCGATTTTATTGGTTTTGCAAATCTATGATTTGAGTCCATTATTCAAACGAGAAAATCTTGCATCCACTTATACGCCGCCTTTCAATAAGGCAATTTGGAACGATTTAACGCAAAATGTGGATAGATTGGTGTTGTATCCGCCGTATAGTTGGACGTATCAACATTATTTGGATTATATTCCTTTTTCGTTGTTGGCGGTTGAAAATCATAAACCGATTACAACAGGTTATTTAGCACGCAGTTTGCAAGGTTTGAAAGATAAATTTACCAATCATTTGAATGAAAATTTGTCAAAAGGCGAGTGGGATGGAACCGATAAATCGTTGATTATCACAGGTTTAGCCTTTCAACCGTATGTAGAAAAATTGCAACAAACGGGTAAAGGAACGTTTTTTACATTAGACAATTATCTTTTGATTGCGCCCACACATCACCAAGATTTGCTTCAAAAAATAGCGGCACATCCCGAAATTAAACCATTTCATATTGAAACGGAATCCATACCAGATTTTTTAAATAGAAATGCTAAAAATACGGTTCTCGCCGCGATTCGAGATGAAGGCACGAAAAACCTTTGCGTTGAAGCAAAACAATATTTGGATAAAATGGGATCTAATATTCAAAAATTGGGTTTTCGCGGTTCGTATTTGGCAATATTTCATGAAAATCAATTGATTTTTGAACAATTGGATGATAAAAATTTATTAAAACGAAGTTTCAAAAAAGGAGAATCTTTAAAATCATTGCATTTTTTAGCGAATGTTGAAATGGAATCCGCAGGCGCGGAATCGGGCAATATCGCTAAAATTCAAGTTGGCTCAATCGTTGAAAAAAATGAAGCGAAAAATACACGCGGCATTAATTTCGTCGTTTTAGACCCCAATTTTAAGGTCATTGAAACAACTTGTTTTGATACTTTTGAAAATTGTTATATCGTCAAAAAATCGGAATGATTTCAAAACGAGCAAAAATTTATAACTTAACAACTAAAATTGCGTCAATTGTGGTGATTGACGCAATTTGTTTTATGAGCCATGTTTGTTTTTTTCAAACCCAATTTTTCCATGAGTTGCGGCCTTCAATCGCGTTGGAATGATAATTCCAATCCAATCTGAATTTTTGCATAATGCGTTTTTCAGCATCTTCCGAAATGGGTCTGAGTGCCTCAATTTGTTTAAATAAGGTTTTGACTTGCTCTACAATCAGCAATTGACTTGTTAATTGTGCGACTTCAAGCATTTTATCGAAAAAAGGAGCCATTTTTTTTTGAAAAAAAGATTAATTATAAAGGATGTATTTAAAACAGAACGAATTGGAGGCAAAAATAACGCTTTGTGGTTAATCTTGAATGGTTTCTGCAAAAGTAGTTCATTAATGAACCATCGCAAGTTTTAGAAACGAAATTGCAACTAAAAGTGTATGAATATGTTTTTGACGAAGGATTCCAACTCGTTTAACGGCAGTTGTGCGATACTTGCATCCATTGATAATCAAAAATTGAAATGTATCAACTTTATAATCAAAAATCATGATAATACTCTATTGCGATAACGGTTACAACTCGAAAGAAGTAGATTATTTTTATGCCGAAGAATATGAAGCGGCTAAAAAACAGCGCCTTCATGTTGGTTTAATCCGTTTTGAAGATATTACAAAAAGTAAAGATGCTTTAAAGGCAATCCGTCGATTGCACGGATTCAAGGAAGCGATTTTAGGCATTTACAGAGGTTGGATGTTAAAACCAACTGAATATGAAAACCTTTATAACGCGCTATTGACTAAAAATATAAGGCTTATTAATAATCCAATGGAGTATCAATTCTGCCATTATTTACCCAATTCATACGAAGTTTTAGGCGAAAAAACACCAAAATCGGTCTGGTTAGACCTTTCATTAGGTTATGAAGACAAGGATTTAATAGCGAAAGCGCAGTATTTTCAAGGCAAACCCATCATTGTTAAAGATTATGTGAAATCCCAGAAGCATTATTGGAAGGAAGCTTGCTTTATTCCCAATTCAAATCATGCGGAGAGCGTTTTAGCCATTACAAAAAAATTTATGGAACTGCAAGATACCGATTTAAATGTAGGAATTGTCTATCGTGAATTTATGGAATTTGAACCACTGACAAATCATTCCATCAGTGGAATGCCTTTAACAAAGGAATTTCGCCTTTTTGTTTTGAATAAGAAAATAATTAGTGTTTTCAATTATTGGGATGAAGGAGATTATCAGGATGAATTACCCAATCTCGCTACGTTCCAAGCAGAAATCAACCGCATAAAGAGTCCTTTTTACACGATGGATATTGCTAAAACGAAGCAAGGAGATTGGCTCATCGTAGAATTAGGAGATGGGCAAGTGGCAGGTTTGCCCGATAATGCCAATAAAGATGCTTTTTACAAGTTAATAATGGTTAATATACATTTCCTAAATGATTTGTAAATGAATTAGCATAACTTGCGTCAAGTTTCAAACTTGACGCAAGTTTATACCCGTTATAAATTGAATTGCGAAAAATCGTAGAGACTATTTAACGAATCATCATCACTTTCCGCGCAAAAGCCATATTCATTTTTTTACGGCTTAATTTCTCCTAAGTAGTTAAAGAATCGACAACAACGTTTGGAGGGTTTCAAACCCTCCAAACGTTATACTTTTGACCTACCTTGTTTAATGTATTTTTTTTTTAAGTATTTAAAAAATTTGATTTTAAACAAGGCTCTTACTACCTTTGAACATGTATTTCCTCCCAAGCATCTTTTTTTGGTTAGCATTTATTGATAAATATTTTTTATTAAAAACAATAATACTATGTAACTACTTATTTATCAATTGCTTATTTAAAAATTGAAATAATTCCATACTCATTCAACAAACATCCTAACAAACATGATGATGAAACGCCGTACACCCATTGTGACGCATTTCGTCGCGCTCGTGATGCTGCTTTTGAGTCAGCTTGTTGCCACTGCACAAGTGACGCAGCCGCCTGTCGCGTCGAT